>CABPZV010000104.1 GCA_902462015.1 uncultured Eubacteriales bacterium
AACAAAACGGAAGCTGCAGCTGCAGCTTCCGTTTTGTTTTTGCCGGGCGATATTGAAATAATATTTACTGCTTCATATTAAGCTTTCCCGGCTTAAATAACAGAGCTTTCGCATGTCGCCGTATTGAAAACGCTCACTTGATTTGCAGAACAGGCGAGACGGCTGGCAATACGTTTGCGCGCTCAGTCTGAAGAACCTTCGCCCAGTTCCACGTGTTCGCGGAAAAGAAGCGAAATGCACCAGAGTGCGGACAGGCCGACAATCGTATAGATAATACGGCTGACTACATGTGACGAGCTGCCGAAAATCCATGCGACAATATCAAACTTGAAAAGACCAACGCTTCCCCAGTTGATGCCGCCGATAATCAGGAGCGTAAGAGCTATTTTGTCAAGCATGACGGTACCTTTTCCTTTTCCATTTTATTTTCGGGATCAATCCCTGAGATTTTGCCCCGTTTGCGTTTTCATACGGGGTACGTAGTTTATTCTTACCCAAAATATTGCGTATTATTCTCTTTTATTTAAATCACTTGACAAAAAAAATATTAAGGGATATAATATCATAATGATTGAGTATTAAGTGCCTGATTATTTGCAGAGTGAAGTCACTGTGAGCTGGTAAAATGCAAGTATATACGAAAGATATGGTAATAATGGTAAAGGAAGATTTACTTACAAAAATTGAAAATGCTATGCCTGGGCTTTCAAAAAGCCAGCGTGCAATTGGCGATTATATTATAAAAAATTATGATAAATCGGCGTATCTTACGGCGTCGAAGCTTGGACTTGCAATAGGAGTTTCAGAATCTACGGTCGTCCGGTTCGCAATTGAGCTCGGATATGAAGGATATCCGCAGTTTCAGCGGTCGCTGCGTGAATTGGCGCGTACACGGCTAACGGCTGTTCAGAGAATGAAAATTACAGACAGCCGTATTGGAACGTCGAATATATTAGATTCAGTGCTTCACAGCGATATCAGCAAGATAAAAGAAACGCTTGAAAATGTCAGTCATGAGGACTTTGAAAGAGCAGTTGAAACTATAATCGGAGCCAAGACAATTTATATTATGGGTGTTCGTATGACATCGTCTCTTGCAACTTTTCTTTCTTTCAGTCTCAGCATGATTTTTCCGGATGTGAAGCTTTTGCAGACATCGAGTTCAAGTGAAATTTTCGAGCAGCTTCTTCGTGTTCAGACGGGAGACTGTATAATCGGAATTACATTTCCGCGGTATTCGAAGAGAATTATAAATGCTGTTGAGTATGCAAAGAACAGTGGAGCGTCGGTGATTGCTCTTACCGACAGCTTGATATCTCCTATAGCTGAGTATGCAGACTGTATGCTTACGGCTAAAAGCGATATGGCGTCATTTGTTGATTCTCTTGTTGCTCCGCTCAGTATCATCAACGCTCTTGTGGTTGCAATTGCCAGAGAAAAACAGTCTGAGCTTGAGGAGACATTTGAAAAGCTTGAAAATGTCTGGGAGATGTTTGATGTTTATAACCGCTGAGTATGATCGCTGCATTGTTAGCTCCATAACTTAAAAACGTTTTATCACGTGTCATTGACTCTTATCGAAATTTTCAAAATATATATTATTACAATAGGAAAGAATATTGAATAAAACTGATATTATTGTTGTTGGCGGAGGTGCATCCGGGCTGATGGCAGCCGGTAAAATCCGTGAGCATGGCGGAGATGTTGTTCTTTTTGAAAAAATGAATCGAACCGGAAAAAAGCTTGGAATAACCGGAAAGGGACGCTGTAATGTTACAAATAACTGTGATTTACAGACGCTGATCGCAAATGTTAATTCAAATCCCCGCTTTTTATACGGAGCTTTTTCTGATTTTGATTCTGCTGACACTGTGACTTTTTTTGAGTCATGCGGTGTTCCTTTAAAAACAGAAAGAGGAAATCGCGTCTTTCCGGTTTCGGATAAAGCCTCCGATATAGTAAATGCGCTTCGAAGATACGCCGGTGCATCTGTAAAGTGCGGGCAGCGTGTTTCTTCGCTTATTACGGAAAATTTTTGCGGAAAAACAAGAATATCCGGCGTAAGGCTTGAAAACGGAAGTGAAATTTACTGTAATGCAGTAATTCTTGCTACCGGAGGCATGTCATATCCTCTTACCGGTTCAGACGGCGACGGCTATAGGCTTGCCGAATCAGTCGGGCATAGTATAGTTACGCCAAGACCATCGCTTGTGCCTCTTGAAGTCAGGGAAAAATGGTGTGCACAGCTGCAGGGGCTTTCCCTGCGCAATGTGGCTGTTCAAATCGCAGACTGCAAAAATAATTTTGAAATTGTTTACGAGGATTTCGGAGAACTGCTTTTTACTCATTTCGGATTGAGCGGTCCTGTGATTCTCAGCGCATCTGCACATATAAAAGATATTGTTCCGGAACGGTATAAGGTTATAATAGATTTGAAGCCTTCACTTGATGAAAAAACGCTTGACAATCGACTTGTTTCTGACTTTACTAAATATTGTAATAAAAATTATTCCAATGCATTGGATGATTTGCTTCCTAAAAAGCTTATCCCGGTAATAATTAAGCTATCCGGAGTATCGCCCGAATGTAAAGTTCATGATATAACAAGAGAACAGCGACGCTCTGTCCTTGAACTTTTAAAGTCATTTACGCTTACAGTTACCAGACTAAGACCTATAGAAGAAGCAATTATAACATCCGGAGGGGTAAATACTAAGGAAATTTCTCCGAAAACTATGGAGTCAAAGCTTGTTACGGGACTTTATTTTGCCGGGGAACTGATTGACGTTGATGCGTATACCGGCGGATTTAATCTTCAGATTGCTTTTTCTACCGCAGTTCGTGCTGCTGAATCGGCGCTTTTGCAGAATTGAAACTGATAATCCCGGCATTTTATTATTATTTAAATATATTTTATACAAGACTGAATTGATTAATTCTGATATTATTAAAGAAAAATCGTCCGACGGTTATCACTTGATTTTACGCTGCCGCATGGCGGCGGAATGGAGATTGTTATGATTAATATTGCACTTGACGGACCTGCTGGGGCAGGAAAAAGCTGGCTTGCGAAAACTTTGGCGGAAAAGCTTGGGTATATTCATGTTGATACAGGAGCATTGTATCGGTCGATAGGACTTTATATGCAGCGCAGGGGATTTTTACTTGATGATAGAAAAAAATTTGTTGAGAGTTTGCCTGAAATTACGCTTTCTCTTAGCTTCAGCGGCGGAAAACAGCATGTAATTTTGTGCGGTGAGGACGTAACAGATTTTATTAGAACACCGGAAATTTCACTGTACGCTTCTGCTGTATCGTCGCTGCCGGAGGTACGGAAATTTTTGCTTGAGACGCAGCGTAAGCTTGCCAGGGAAAACAATGTTATAATGGACGGGCGTGATATAGGAACCGTAATTCTTCCTGACGCTGATGTTAAGATTTTTGTTACTGCAAGCGATGAGATTCGCGCAAAACGCCGTATGCTTGAGCTTAAGGAGAAGGGAATTGAGCAGTCCTTTGAAGATGTGCTTGCCGATATGAAAAAACGTGATTTTCAGGATGCTTCAAGAGAGATCGCTCCGGCTGTTGCTGCAAAGGATGCGGTGATTCTTGATAATTCTGAGCTTGACCGCAACGGTACGCTTTTCGAGGCGCTTCGGATTATACGAGAAAAAATCGGTTAAAATTTGCTATGCACAGATTTTTTATTTATTGTATGCTGAACCAGAAAATTCTACAATCCGGCTTTTAAGTGCCGTTTTAAAGGCTTTCATTAATTAGGTAATATGAGTACTAACTACAATTTTCGGTGATGCTGCAAACGCCTTATAACTTAGGCAAGATGTCCCGCCATTAAGGCAATCGCCATTAAAGCGGCAGCTTTAATGGCGGCAGGTTACATCTCACCATTCAGTGGGAGATACAATCTCCTACTGAATGGCAGGTTGGCTTTGCTAACCCTTGCTAACCCTTGCCACATTGAATGACGGGGCAAGCCCCTTATTGAATGGTTTTTTACTTCTTATCGAAAGGGAGGGCAATGACGTTATATGAAAAGTGATGGAATAAATAAAAAGAATAGATTTTATACTGTTATTCATGCAGTCTTTGCCGGTCTGATGAGGCTGATCTTTCGGGTAGAGGTAATTAATCCGGAAAACGAGCCCACAGACGGAAGAGGAATGATAGTGTGCTGCAATCATCTGTCGAATGCCGACGTAGTTATTTTAGTTGCTTCTATGAAAAACCAGGTTCATTTTCTTGCGAAGTCTGAATTGTTTAAAATACCTTTGTTAGGAGCTTTTATCCGCGCAATAGGAGCATATCCGATAAAGCGTGGAGCTGCCGATGTCGGAGCGATTAAAAAGACGATAGAGCTTGCTGATGACGGATATACGGTTGGCTTTTTTCCGCAGGGTACAAGAAAGCCCGGGGTAATGCCTGAGCGCTCATCTGCGCGTTCCGGAATCGGTATGATTGCCATGCATACAAAAGCGGATATACTTCCAGTGGCGCTCGTGTCAAAGAATTTTCACATAAGACCTTTTAGAAAGAATAAGCTTGTTATAGGAAGTCCGGTCTCGCATGAGAGTATAGTAGCTTTAGCAGGTGACCGGAAGCGTTCTGCATCTGAACAGTATAAAATTATTACCGGGGAGATATTTAATTCGGTGGTGGAGCTTGCAAAGAAAAATATATTTTAGTAGGATTAATATTTGGAGAGAAATTTAATGGGGAAAATTACGGTTGGAAAGTACGCTGGTTTTTGCTTTGGCGTAAGGAGGTCGGTTGATCGGGTTTTTGAGCTGGCTGAAAAACATAAAGAATGCCGGCTGCTGACAACGGGAGAATTGATACATAATCCGTCAATTATAGAGGAGCTGAAGAAAAAAGGAGTTCATCCTGCAAGTGAAGATGAAATTAAATCCGTATGTGAGGAGGCTGAAAGAGGCGTTGAACGTGAAACTATAGTCGTTATACGAACACATGGAGAAAGGCGGAATGTCACAGAACGCTTGTTTGCATGCGCTGCAGTTAATCCGCATTTTCATGTTGAAGATTGCACATGTCCATATGTAAAAAAAATTCATAAGATTGTTCAGGATAACACTTCGGAGAATACGCTTACAGTTATTATGGGAGACTTGCATCATCCGGAGGTTAAGGGAATTTGCAGTTATTGTTCCGGTGATTATTCTGTATGCGATACATCTGAAAAATGTATAGAAAAAATAAAATTGTGCAACATTCACAAAGAAAAGTTGATTTTGGTCGCTCAAACCACGCAAAAACTTTCCGAGTGGAGAAAATTGCAGGAAAATATTCAAAAGGTATGTACAAACGCAATTATTTTTGATACAATATGTAACGTAACCGAATCCAGGCAGACAGAGGCTTATGAAATGTCTCAGATGGTTGATTTAATGATAGTGATAGGCGGTCGGAACAGTTCTAATACCAATAAACTGTATAAAACTGCTAAGCAGAATTTAGACGAAACGTATCTTGTGGAAAACGAGTCGGAACTGCCGCTGGATAAGTTAAATCCACATATCAATGTGGGTATTACCGCCGGGGCGTCCACACCGAGCGGCATAATTGAGGAGGTAAAAAAAATCATGGTAGAAAACATGATGAAAAACACTGAAATTGCAGGAGAGGATTTTGCGGGAATGCTTGAGCAGTCTCTCAAAACATTAAATACAGGAGATACGGTAACCGGAATAATTACGTCAATATCGTCTGGTGAAATTCACGTTGACCTTAGCGCAAAAGCGACAGGCATTATTCCTGCTTCTGAGCTTTCTGACTCGTCGTCTGCGGATATAGCTGAGAAATATCATGTTGGAGATGAAATTGAAGCTATTGTCATAAAAGTAAGTGACATGGATGGTATTGCAACACTTTCAAGAAGAAAGATCGAAAATGTAATTAACTGGAAGCATATTGTCGAGGCATATGAGGCGGGCGAAGTACTTGAAGGGAAGATTGTAGATGCCGTCAAGGGCGGCGTTATTATCTCTCTTTTTAATATGCGCGTATTTATTCCGGCTTCGCATACTGGAGTATCAAAGGATACTGACCTTTCTACTATGGTAGGAACTGTCCAGAAAGTAAAAATAATTGAAATTAATGAAGCGCGCCGCCGTGCCGTAGCTTCTGTACGCGTTGTTAAGCGCGACGAAAGAAGAAAACTTGAAGCTGCATTTTGGGATAGCATTGAGGATGGCAAAGTTTATACAGGTAAGGTAAAATCACTCACCAGCTATGGCGCTTTTGTTGACCTTGGCGGAGTCGACGGTATGGTACATAGCTCGGAGCTTTCATGGCTTCATATATCTCATCCTTCTGATGTCGTATCAGTAGGAGATGAAATTACGGTTTATGTAAAATCTTTTGACCGTGAAGCTAAGCGTATTTCTCTTGGATATAAGACGGAGGAAACAAATCCGTGGAATATATTTATGTCACAGTATACAATTGGCGATGTTGCAAACGTTAAAATTGTAAGTATTCTTGCATTTGGAGCTTTTGCAGAAATTGTGCCTGGAGTTGACGGACTTATTCATGTATCACAGATAGCTCTCGACAAAATTGCATCTCCTTCGGATGTACTTCAGGTTGGACAGACGGTTGATGCAAAGATTGTCGATATTGATTACGATAATCATAAAATCAGTCTTTCTATTCGTGCTTTGCTTGAGGATAATGAGGAGAATACTGACTTTGATGATATCGGAGAAGATGATTCTTCGGAAGAAAATTAATTTTTCTGCTTATACTGAACTGCCGCAGATATTGATTGTATTTGCGGCAGTTATTAATTGTTATTTGTAATTCTGCTGTTATGTCAAGTCTTGCAGAACGAATTACATCAATCCGATGTCGAAACATTAAATAAATAATCTGTCCTATTTGATATTGCAATTTAGATATCAAAAAAAAATAAAAAAAGGCAAAAAAAGTACTTGACAAAGGAGAGGAGGGGTGATATAATAGAAAAGCTGTCGCTGAGGAAGCGGAGCTTGGTCTTTGAAAATTGAACAACAATAAAGACAAGAAGTGTACGAGAAGGAACTCTTGTCAAATCCTAAGAGAACC
>CABPZV010000105.1 GCA_902462015.1 uncultured Eubacteriales bacterium
CGTATATAGTTATCCGGAACCATTGAAACATAAGATTTTGACACTTCAATATAGTATCCGAACACACGGTTATATCCGATTTTGAGTGTTTTTATTCCAGTGCGCTCACGCTCGCGCGTTTCCATCTGCGTCTTATAATCCTTAGAATTGCTGATTATACTTCGCAGCTTATCAACCTCTTCGTTATATCCGTCCGCTATCATTCCTCCCTCTTTTACAAGCGCAGAAGCATTTTCCGAAACCGCTCTTAAAAGCGTCTCAAACAGCTCCTGCTCCGGGGAAAGCCGGTTGCAGATTCTTTGAAGCTCGTCGGCGCCGGATTCTGTTAAAAGCTGTTTCAGATACGGAATTACAGAAAGCGTCTTGCCAATTGCCAGCAAATCCTTTGCATTTGCCGTTCCATAAGCAACCTTTGCCATAAGCCGTTCAAGATCAAGAACCCCTGCAAGCGTCTCGGAGATCTCACTTCTGAGCATAAAATCACCGCAAAGTTGTTCAACAGCGTCGAGCCGAGCAGAAATTGCAGATGCATTTCGAAGAGGTTTTTCTATGTACCGCCGCAGCAGCCTCGCTCCCATTGAAGTTCTCGTGCGGTCGAGAACCCAGAGAAGCGTACCGCGCTTTTCCCTTCCCCGAATCGTTTCACACAGTTCAAGATTGCGCCTTGAGCTTGCGTCCATCTGAAGATACTGATCTTCGGAATAGAATTTTAAATTCTTTATATTCGGTATCTGCGTGCGGCAGGTTTCCTCAAGGTAACGGAGCATCGCTCCGAATGAGCTAACCGCAGCCGCGCCATCAGCTCCCATTTCTCCCGCAGTCTTTCCAAATCTATCTGAAATAAGGTCATTTGCCGATGTAACATCAAAATAATCGATTCTGCGGTCGTCAAGCATGCCTCCGAGTCTGACCGAAATATATTCGGAAATCTGCGGTACTTTTTCCGCGGGAACATTAATTAAAACCTCGCGAGGCATATACGCAGCTATCTCGTTGATAATTCGCTGTGACATATCTCCGCCGGAAAGAACAGTTCCGCGGGCTTCTGCCGTAGATACATCTGCAAAGCAAAGTCCTGCGGAATCCCCATCAAACGCAATTGTACAAAGAAAGTTATTCTTCCCCTCGTCGAGCAAATCTGTTTCGATAAGTGTTCCCGGTGTTACAATTCTGACTACGTCACGCTTTACAAGCCCTTTAGCGGCAGCCGGATCCTCAGTCTGCTCACATATGACAACCTTGTAGCCCTTATTTACCAATCTGCCTATATATGTCTCGCTGCTGTGGTAAGGAATTCCGCACATCGGAGCACGTTCTTCAAGGCCGCAGTCCTTTCCTGTTAGTACAAGGTTTAACTCACGCGATACAAGCTTTGCGTCGTCAAAAAACATCTCATAAAAATCTCCGAGCCTGAAAAAAAGAATGGAATCCTTATACTTTTCCTTCACGCTAAGATACTGCGCCATCATTGGTGTAACCGGCATACCGCCACCCCCTTTATACCAGATTAATATATTTTCAGCTGAAAAGACGGATAAATAACATTACCACGACTTCAGTGGCATCCTCCGCAGGAAGAGCAATTTCCTCCGCAGGAGGAATGTTCCCCTGTAATTGCAAAATTAATTTCCTCATTGACCTCGTTCATAAGACGAGACACCTCTTCGTTTGCGCGCAGGTATTCCACATATGCAGGATATCCGATTATTTTTTCATACAATGAATCAATACGCTCTTTTATCGCAGTGCGGAAAGCCTCGTCCTCTGTCGACGTTATGGCCTGCTGCTGAGCATTATACTCGCTTATATCCGCCTGAAGAGCAGAATCTGCCTGAAATGCTGCTTCAGCAGCTTGTGCGCGCTTCATAACATCCGTTTTTTTAAGCATATTTCCAAGTTCACGTGCAAGTTCCATTATCTCCATAAAAATCTCCATTTCTCCGCTTTTTTAATAGTTGCTTAACTCTGAAATAAGGCGTCCGACTACGGATTTTACGCCGCCGGAAAAGTGAGTACCCACTGAATCTCGGAGCTGACACTCGACAGCCGACGCATTTCTCCGGAAAAGATTCATCCGCAAATATGCCCATAAAGGGCATATGTTTCCGCTTTGTCTATATATACATTAACTTTTTCTCCGGCAAGCGATTCCGAACCCTCAAAATGAACAAGACGGTTACGCTCATTTCTTCCGGTAAGTTTAGTCTTGTCGGTTTTGCTTATGCCCTCTACAAGAACCTCGATTATCTTTCCCTCATATTCAAGATTTTTTTCATATGAAATTCGGTTCTGCAAATCCAAAAGACGTGAAAACCGTTCTTTTTTTACATTGTCCGAAAGCTGGCAGTCCATTTCGGCGGCCTTTGTCCCCTTTCTTGGGGAATAGATGAATGAATACAGCGAATCAAACTGTACCCTTTCCAGCATTGTAAGCGTTTCTTCGAATTCAGACTCAGTTTCTCCAGGAAAGCCGACAATAATGTCTGTACTCAGAGATACATCCGGAATTTTCATGCGAAGGTAATTCACTGTACTAAAATAATCTTCTGCAGTATATCCGCGGTTCATTGCATGCAAAACACGGTCGCTTCCTGACTGAAGAGGAAGGTGAAACTGACGTGCTATTTTATGATTTTCCGCAATTGTATCAATAAGCTTTTTGGAAACATCCTTTGGATGACTCGTCATAAAGCGTACAATAAAATCTCCCTGAACAGCGCATACATCAGCAAGCAAATCCGCAAAGTCATATTTTCCTCCGTCCGCCGTGTCACGTCCGTATGAGTTGACATTCTGACCCAAAAGAGTTATTTCTCTGTATCCCGAATCCGCCAAAGTCTTTACCTCTGCAAGAATATCCTCCCTGCTTCTGCTGCGCTCCCTTCCGCGGACATACGGAACCACACAGTAAGTGCAAAAGTTATTGCAGCCGTACATAATGCTGACCCATGCCTTAAAGCTGCTGAAACGATGTACCGGCAACCCCTCTGCGATCGCCGCATCTCCCTCATTTCCGAGCAGTATTCTTTTTCCCGATGTAAGCGTTTTGTAAAGTATTTCCGGAAAGCGATAATTATCAAATGTTCCGAAAAGAAAATCTATATAAGGATATTTGTTTTTTATATCCAGAGTCCGATGATCCTGCGATACCATACAGCCGCAGATTCCTATAATCAAATCAGGATTTTTTTCTTTAATATGCTTATACTGTCCTGCTATTGAAAGCGTCTTGAGCTCGGCATGCTCTCTCACCGCGCAAGTATTAACAATAATAAGATCAGCCTGCTCAGGGTCGCCGGTCACAGTATACCCCATAGATTCCGCCATTCCGCAAAGCCTTTCACTGTCCGCTTCATTTTGCTGACACCCGAAAGTCTGCATAAATACAAATCTTTCCCGCTCCGGAAAAAGTCTCCTGACAAGCTCCATATATCTGTACTGTTCGGCAATCTGAATTTCAGTTACTGCCGTCGAATTTTTACCCATACCTATAGTCCAATCCGTGATATAAAAGCCAAATCTCAAAAAAATACCACTAAATTATTTAAAAAAACAAATTCTGACTGTAATAATTTAGTATATCCCAAACTTATTTTGATGGCGAGAACAATATGTGAATTAATTATTAAGGAGCAACACATTGATTCAGATAAGTAAAAAGAATATTTTTTGTACTTTCTATATTTTGACAGATTTCTTGCTATATATGTACTATAATAATAAAGCAATATACAAAAATGACGGACAATAATACACCAATCACTATACTGTCCGCGCAAAACAAATGCAGAAGAAAGCCTACTATATAAATTAGATAAAAGTTCAAAAAGCAGGATAATAATTAAATAATCGAAAGGATGGTAATGAAAATGGATGACATCACATGCAATACGGTATTTTCCAATGGAACGCTGACAGTTCACATCGGCGGAGCCATAGATCACCATACCGCAAGAGAAGCACGGGAGGTTACGGATAAAGCAATAATCGACACCGGAACAAAAAAGTTGATTCTCGACTTGTCAGAAGTAGAATTCATGGATAGCGCAGGACTCGGATTAATTCTCGGCAGGTATACAAAGATGAATGACGCAGGAGGCACACTGACAGTAAAAAATCCTTCGAATGAAATACTTAGAATCATTAAAATGGCAGGAGTTGAAAAGCTTGTCTCAATTGAATTGCAAAAACAAAACAGTAATTAATATCAGAAAGGAACGGCAAACAGGTTATGAACGCTAAGATTATAAATACGATGAAGCTCGAATTCGACTCCGATTCAAAAAATGAAAGCTTCGCACGCAGCACTGTAAGCAATTTTGCAGCAAGGCTTGACCCGACAATTACAGAACTCACAGAAATACGAACCGCCGTCTCAGAAGCCGTGACAAACTGCATAATACATGGATATCGCGGTACAAAAGGAAAAATCACCGTTACCGTTATGCTATATTCGGACAGGCATATAAAAATTAAAATAAGGGATAACGGATGCGGAATAAAAGACATAGAAAAAGCAAGAGAGCCTCTCTACACTTCAGATCCTTCAGGCGAACGCGGCGGAATGGGATTCTCAATTATGGAAAGCTTTACTAATAAAATGAAAGTAACATCAAAAGAAAATCAAGGCACTACCGTGACTTTGATGAAACGTCTCAAATGGTGAGAACTTCCGATATGGTATCTGAAAAAACTAAAACAGTTTTGACTAACCAAAACATTTGTGAATCCGATTCCAAAGAAAATGAAATATTTGCCGAAGAAAATAACAGAAAATCCGAAAACGAGAGACTTCTTAGACTGATAAAAAACGGAGATAAAACTGCCAGTGACGAGCTTGTAAGAACCAACTTAGGCCTTGTAAAAAACATCGCGCTGAGATTTACAGGCCGGGGAACTGATTACGAAGATCTTGTTCAAATCGGTACTGTAGGCATGTTAAAAGCTATTTCCAGCTTTGATTTCTCTTACGGCACAGTTTTCTCTACTTACGCAGTTCCGCTGATAATCGGTGAAATAAAAAGACACCTGCGCGATACCGGTCCGATTAAGATAAGCCGCGGTCTGAAACAAGCTGGAACAAATCTGATGCGTGAGCGCGAACGCTTCATAAATCAATATGGAAAAGAGCCGAGAATTTCAGAGCTCGCCGAAAAGTGCGGCATGACTGTAGAAGACGCATCCGAGGCATTAGAAGCATGCGCAAATATCTCTTCTCTCAGTGCGCCGGTCGGAGATGAGGACGGACTGACACTTGAAGGGACAATAGCTGATCCAACCGATATGATATCTGCAACAGCAGATCATATTGCCCTGTCTGAAGCAATCGGCACACTTCCTCCAATGGAACGCAGAATCATTGTACTTAGATACTATAAAAACATGTCCCAGGAGCAAACAGGAAAGTTACTTGGAATTTCACAGGTTAAGGTATCAAGAGAGGAAAAGAAGATCATTGAACGTCTTCGAAAAGAACTTTAAATAGCTGTCTGCCGCAGATAATTGAAATCATCTGCGGCAGCCTTATAATTTTTTAGGTAAGGATAAAATATTTATAACTACAAAGTTACAACATTACGCAAACGCTAATTGCCCAAAATACAGGTCAGCATTTTTAATTTCTTTAATATGAAATAACTATAGCTTATACAAAAATCATATCTATTATTCAGCTACAGGCTCCGGCGCACTGTAATGAACTCCCCGACTGTCCGTCTCGTATCTTATCCAATGACGGTCTTTCTCCGGAATATATCGCTCGACAAACTCGACCATTTCCGTTGGGTAATACGTAATAAAAGAATGCTCTCCCGAGTAGTTTGAATACATGTATTCGTATACATTCGCAAGAACCTCTTCGTAATTTTCAAAGTCTGTAATCTTATATCCGCTGTCCGGGGCAGTCACAAGCTCATAGAAATGGTAAAATGTGTATGCTCCGCCATCACAATAAAAATTATATGGACTTAAAAACAAGTGCATTGCTTCGCCAAGATTGTCATTAAAAAGTGCGTCTATAAGTTCTTCCGAAAACAAATTATCATGCTCTCGCGAATAAAGTTCTACTTCTTCGCGCGAAAGCGGCATTTCGCGTATCAGAAAATACATAAGCGGAGGTTTTTCAGGTATTCGCCAAGAATTTTGACTAGGATATAACTTTTCATATTTAGAAATAGCATCTGAGACATCTCTCTTACGAGCATGATAAAAATTTTCATCTCCAGGTTTTGCACCAACACCGCTAAGTTCATCTCTGAACTTTAATTTTAACTCATCAAAATTTCCTCCACCTACCGCATTGATATCCGTTGGCTCTGCAAAGGACTCTGTATCAGAATTTGTTTTATCAATAATTACATTTTCCGTAACATGATTACCGGTCGTTTTAACCGAGTCCACGACTTCCGTATCATCTACTGTTCCAACAGAAGAACACGAGAAAAGAAGAGCTGAACATATCATTATTGTTAAGGCAAAAATATACTTTTTCATAATAATTCCTTTCTAAAAAATCAATTGTTTTAATTCTGCAAATTTGCTTAATTTAATTCGGATTTCTTTGCGTAATCTTAATACTGAATAAAAGTTAAACCAATATCGTTTACACAATATAGCGTAAGAGGATCAAACGTATTCCATGCATAGCGTGTTGAATAACCTCCATTTTTAAGAAATACATCACTTCCGTCTGTTATAAGAGCCATATGCAAGTGCGGCGAATTAGGTGAACCGGTTTGCCCAGTTCTCCCTATTAACTCTCCTTTAGATATCTGATATGTAGTAGAATGTAAATTTGAATTTGTCTCATCGACATTTTCTGCCAGATGCTGATAAAGAATCCGCAGCTTAGTATTCGAATTATACACATACTCGTCCGTTTCAATTACAGCATAATACCCACAAGAATACTTATCATCATAGTTATGATTAACGCATCTTCCCGTAGAAATTGAACGCAATTCAGTTCTTTCATCAGCCGGAATATCAATACCGCTGTGAAAGGCGTATGAACCAAGGTCTCTGTATCCATATGCAGAAGACACACTCTTGGGTCCTATCGGCCAGGAAAAGCCAAG
>CABPZV010000106.1 GCA_902462015.1 uncultured Eubacteriales bacterium
AAACTAATCTTCTAATTCTTCCCGAAGATACAGAAAATCTTGGTCCCTATGCTACTACTGCCGAATTTAGTTTTTTGAGGAATAATGAGAAAGCGCAGGATCTTGCTGCAGCTGCAGAAGAAAATGGACTGGATGACGGAACGGACGTCTCCGGCTCAGGAAATCACGGCGATAAATCCAACCGAAAAACTGAAACGAAGGACGTCCGTGATTCGAGTGTTCAGAACGAAGGGGCAGACGAGCCGGATGTTAAGGTTTGTGACGATGTCGACAATTACGAGGATACAAGCGTACTTCAGAATCCGATTTATACACTTCTCGGAGAGGCCGTCGCGTCTGCCAATACTAAGGTTTACGAGCGTTCTAAGAAGGATGCGGAGCTGAGCGGCATGGGTACGACCCTTGTGGCGGCGCTTATGATTGACAGCAAGCTTTATATTGCGAGTGTCGGAGACAGCCGGATATATCTGTTTTGCGGAGGCGACATGGTTCAGCTCACGCATGATCATTCTTATGTTCAGTATCTTGTCGATATCGGACAAATTACCCCTGAGCAGGCTCTTACGAATCCGTACAGAAATATTATAACGCGCGCTGTAGGAAATGAGCGTACCATTGAGGCGGATACAGAATCGCTTTTGCTTACAGCGTCGCCGTCATATATTCTTCTTTGCAGCGATGGTCTTACTAACTATCTGAGCGCATCAGATATTCGTGATATCGTGTGGGGATATGGCGCTGAAGAAAGTGACGGGGAAGACCAGGAAGCTGAGCTGAAAAGAAAGGTTGAAGAGCTTATCGATTCTGCGAACGAAGGCGGAGGCGGCGACAATATAACAGCGCTTTTGGTAAAGTATGCCGTATAACTTAGGCAAGATGTCCCGCCATTAAGGCAATGGCCATTAAAGCGGCCGCCCTAATGGCGATCGCCTTTCAGGCGGCGGGTTACATTCACCATTCAGTGGGAGATGCAATCTCCGACTGGAATGGCTGCCACGCCGTTTGACGGGGCGAGCCCCTTATTGAAAATTCCCGATCCTTTGGGATGCGTCAGACCGGATTGCGGTCTGTTCAATTGATGAAAGGAAAGGTCATAGCTGTGGAGATATATGACAAGTATGTCGGTCAGATTTTTGACCGGCGTTACAGGATTGTCAGAATTATTGGCATCGGCGGTATGGCGGTGGTATTTGAAGCAATTGACACTGTTATGAAAAGGACTGTCGCTGTAAAAATGCTCAAGGATGAGATTGCAAATGACGCCCAGGCTGTAAAGCGGTTCATAAACGAATCAAAGGCGGTATCAATGCTGTCACATCCGAACATAGTCAGCATATACGATGTATCGGTCAGAGAAGGCCGAAAATATATAGTGATGGAGCGGGTCGACGGAATCACACTCAAGAATTATATGAACCAGAGAGGTCCGCTGCCTCCAAAGGAAATAATGAATTACTCGGCGCAGATTTTACGTGCGCTTGAGCACGCTCATTCAAAGGGAATAATACACCGCGATATAAAGCCCCAGAATATTATGCTGCTGAAGAACGGAAGAATCAAGGTTACAGACTTCGGAATTGCAAAAATGCCGAATGCGGAGACGATTACCATGACGGACAAAGCAATCGGAACCGTTTATTACATCAGCCCTGAGCAGGCGAGCGGCAAGCAGATTGATCCGCGAAGCGATATATATTCACTCGGAGTTGTGATGTACGAAATGGCCACCGGAAAGTTGCCGTTTGTCGCCGAAAGTCCGGTGTCGGTTGCACTGATGCAGGTGAATGAACGTCCCAAGCCTCCGAGAGAGCTTCTGCCGGAAATTCCCAGCGGTGTAGAGGCGATGATTATGACAGCGATGGATAAGGACCCGGGAAAGCGTTTTCAAAGCGCGGCGGCTATGCTTCACTATGTGCTGAAGCTTCGTGAGGACCCTGGATACAATTTCAGAGCGCATCATACAGGACAGGTCACCGCGCAGATACCGCGTACTAAAAATCAGAAGAACGTAAAAAGGGGAAAGGGAAAGATGCCTCAGAAGCGAACTCCGCGCCAGAGCCGTTCAATGTTTCCCATAATAGCCGGTGTGGTGTCGGCGTTTATTATAGTGCTGATAATAGCCGGCGTCAATGTCATTATGAGCGTGGTCCGGAACAGCAATGAAAACAAGCCGATTACAGTTGATATTCCGCAGTTTGTAGGCAAGGTTTATAATGATGAGCTGAAGGCCTCGATTGAGGAGGAGGGGTATTTTTCGATAGAGCTGGTCGAGGAATACAATGAGGAGTATGAACCGGGGTATATAATTTCTCAGGACCCGGCTCCAGGCTCGCCGAGAAAAGTGAAAAAGGGGGAGCAGCTTGCCTCCGTCAAGCTTACAGTCAGTCATGGGCTTGAGTCTCTGACCCTTGATGATTATTCAATTGTAGAATACAGAACTGCAAAGCTTGAGCTTGGAAAGCTCGGACTTAAGGTAGAGGAATTTGGGGTGTATGACGATACCGTTCTGCAGTATTATACAATCCGTACAGAGCCGGAGGCAGGTACGGTTCTGTCACGGGGAGATACGGTTAAGCTTTTTTACAGTCTCGGACCTGAGGTCGAGTATGTTACAATTCCTTCGTTTATAGGCTATACAGCCGATGAAGCGATTGATGTGCTTAATGAGCTCGGACTTACTTACGGAAAAATTACATACGATTATACCGATCTTTATGTAAAAGGAGAGATTTTTTCTCAGAGCAAGGCTGTTGGTTCTAAGGCGGCGGCAGGAAGTGAAATCGATTTTGTCGTATGTATAGGGAGCGAATCGGAGCGGAACAAACATTAGCATGCCGAATAGAGACGGCAGCTGCATAGCATAAAAAATTAGCAATAAAAAAATCCGGAGCTGCAGCGGTGCTGACTCTGGATTTTTTGTTTAACTCGTATAAGGTTTTACCGGAATTACTGACTTGCGGCAGTATAGCCTGAAATCATACGGTATTATCTTATTCAGCGATGATAATTATTCCCTCCGGTTTTTTTGAACGAACCGCTTTCAGAAGCGAATCAAAAAGCTGTGACAGCGCAGAGAGATTATATCCTGCATTTCCATATGTAAGCTTGGACGCGGTTTTTTGAAGGGATTCTGACAGCTGAGCATCTGAAAGAGGCCTTGTAAGCTCGCAGAAAGAGTCAAAATCACTTTTGCTTATGAGCAGAGAACCTTCTTCTTTATTTAAAAATGTGCATATCAATGCAGATATAAGAGTATACTTAAAAATGTTGTCGGCGAAGCTTTCCCCGCCCTTTTGTGCAAGCAAAGCATTATAAAAACTTTTTCTTGATTTTTCATCAAAGCTGCCGCAGAATATGTTTTCATATGTGAGATTTAGAAGGTATCTTCTGGTGTATTTGATTCCGCCGGTTACGCTGATTGACACAGCCGTAGGATATTCCGGCTCTTCTGTTATGACATGCGGAAGATACACAAGATCATATTCCTTGATGCTTTTGCGGCATTTTTCAATAGAATCCTTATAAACCGGGCAGTCTATTTCCGGCATGGTATGTTCAACCTTTGTGCAGATACTGAGCGCTTCGTACTGAAGGGTTTTAAGCGCCTTGATGCCACATGCCCGCATTTCTCGAAGCTTATTAATATTTATCGATTTAAGCTTTTGAATAGCGGCTGAATGTTTTCCGAGTGAGATGAGGTACGTGTCAATTATAAACAGCAGAGAGCGAAGAAGCTCATTTGATATTACAGAGCTGGCGTATTCATCCGGAGCTTCCCCTAACGTCGGGAGATAATCACCGATAATTTCTTTTAGCAGTTCGGTTAGTGCGCGGCGGAACTTAGCGCAGTCTGTTTGCTTGAGTCTGCCGGTCTTAAGTCCTTCTGAAAGGATGGTTCTTGTATAATCGCTGTACCGGATTCGTTCTGCGTTCGGCGTTTTATCCTCGCATTTTTCAATTTTTCTTTCTGTCATTATTAATACCGGGTCTTTTAATGAAAAGACTTCCTTTCTTTTGAACATGAGACATGGGCGGTTAAACGGAAGCGGTATGTATAAAACCGTTCGGTATGAAAAGTCTGAAAGATTTTTTCACACTGTGTCCTCAGGACGCAGCAAAGTTTTGTACTCTGACGGACGGAGAGACCGGCATTTCATAAGAGATTGAACCGGACAAAACTTTGATATGTATAAAAGGCATAATTATAACTTAGGCAAAATGTCCCACCATTTAGGCAATCGCAATTAAAGCTGCAGCCTTAATTGCGATCGCCTTTCAGGCGGCGGGTTACATTTCACCATTCAGTGGGAGATACAATCTCCTGCTGAATGGCTCTCACGCCATTTGACGGGGCAAGCCTCTTATTGAAGAATAAGTATGCATAAGTTAACAAGCGTTTATTGTCGAAATTTTTTACATTAATAAAAATTAAAAAGCTATTGACAAACTCTTTTATTTATGATATACTGCATGCAATGCTTATATAGTAGGGTTTTTGTACACGAATACTACTATATTCTGTGTTATTATATCATAATTTTGCGATTTTGTCAAGTCCGGTCTGAAAGTGTCCGGACAAGTGTATTCATGCAGACATGTCAAGCCTATTCCGTGTTGCAGAGAGCGGCCGGTGCTGTAAGTGCCGTACATTGGGAGGTTTTGGTACCACTGCATTGTGAAAGTTTTATATTTTGAAAGAGTTAAATGCTCGGGTGGAACCGTGTGGACTTTGTACTGGCGATGCAGTATATAAAATATCCGCACCCCGGACGGCCTACTGGTTAGTCCGGGGTGCTTTTTGTTATATGATGACGGGGCAAGTCCCTTATTGAATTGGAGAAAGGAATGATATATTTATGAAAACAGCTTATGAAATACTTAAAGAATCAGGAAAGCTTACACGGGAGGTTATTGCCGCTGAAGTGAGTTCTTCGGTTATCGATCTTTCACGCGAGACGGATGAGAGCGCTGAAATTCTGCCGCTGACCTTCGATGATCTTAAGGGCAGAAAGGTATTTTGGCATACAGCTTCGCATATTCTTGCGGCGGCGGTCAAGCGTATTTATCCGGATGCAAAGCTGACGATCGGACCGTCGATAGACAATGGCTTTTATTATGATATAGATTCAGATATTCCATTTACTCCGGAGATACTGTCGGTTATTGAAAAGGAAATGAAGAAGATCGTCCGCGAAAACAGCCGTATGGAGAGATTTGTACTTCCGAGGAATGAGGCGATTGCCCTCATGGAGGAAAAAAATGAGCCTTATAAGGTAATGCTTATCGGACGAGTTCCGGAGGGAGAGGATATTTCCTTCTACCGCATGGGCGAATTTATAGATCTCTGCGCAGGTCCGCATCTTTTTTCCACCGGATCAGTAAAGGCTTTCAAGCTGATTCAGTGTACAGGAGCGTATTGGGAGGGCGACAGCAAAAACAAAATGCTTCAGCGTATTTACGGAGTGGCATTTCCGAAGAAGGAGGAGCTCGACGCCTATCTTGAGAGAATGGAGGAGGCGAAAAAGCGTGACCACCGCAAGCTGGGAAGGGAACTCGATTTATTTGACATCTACGAAGAGGGACCCGGTTTTCCGTTTTTCCTGCCCAAGGGAATGGTTCTGCGTAATATACTTGAAGATTTCTGGCGTGAGGAGCACCGTAAAAACGGATATCAGGAGATTAAAACCCCTGTCATTTTGAATCAGGACTTATGGCACCGGTCCGGTCATTGGGATCATTATAAGGATAATATGTATACTACTGTTATTGACGGCAATGACTATGCAATCAAACCGATGAACTGTCCCGGAGGAATGCTGGTGTACAAACGCCGTATTCATTCGTACCGTGATCTTCCCCAGCGTATGGCGGAGCTTGGACTGGTTCATCGTCACGAGCTGTCCGGAGCTCTTCACGGTCTTATGCGTGTACGCTGCTTTACTCAGGATGACGCCCATATTTTCATGACTCCTGCCCAGATAGAGAGTGAGATTCTCGGCGTAATGCGCATGATAGACAGCTTCTACAGCGTTTTCGGTTTTAAATATTCGCTTGAACTTTCAACACGGCCTGAGGATTCTATGGGAACGGATGAGCAGTGGGAAACGGCGACAGCGGCGCTTCGCCGCGCGCTTGATGACAACCGAAAGCCGTATACGGTAAACGAGGGCGACGGAGCGTTTTACGGTCCGAAAATTGACTTTCATCTTGAAGATTCCATCGGAAGAACATGGCAGTGCGGCACAATTCAGCTGGATTTCCAGATGCCGGAACGGTTTGATTTGTCTTATGTAGGGCAGGACAATGAACGTCACAGACCGGTAATGATTCATCGGGTTATTTTCGGAAGCATAGAACGCTTTATAGCAATTCTGACGGAGCATTATGCCGGAGCATTTCCGCTCTGGCTGAATCCTGTTCAGATGAAGCTGCTATCAATCAATGAGCGCAATATTGAGTGGTGCAATGAAATCGAGGAGCGGCTGACAGCCGAGGGTTTCCGCGTTGAAAGTGATCACAGAAGTGAGAAGCTTGGTTTTAAGCTGCGTGAAGCTCAGCTTCAGAAGGTGCCGTATATGATTGTCATAGGCGACAACGAAGTCGGTGAAAGAAAGATAACAGTTCGTTCCCGCAAAGAAGGCGATATAGGAAGCATGACGCTCGATGAGTTCATAGAGCGCTGCAAAGAGGAAATCAGACTTAAAAAGTAATAGCAGAACGGCTAAGCTAAAATGGCGGCGCAGCATAAGCTGCGTCGCCATTTTGATGTCCACCTCGCGGTTTGAATAATTATATTTTTTATTGTTATAACCTAACGCAGATGTCCCCCGCCTTCTAAGGCGGCGGGTTCCACTTCAGGGTTTCAGTGGGAGTTATAATCTCCTACTGAAACCCTGAGGAGCTAACGCTCTCTGCGTAGGTTGCAATCGTTCGCAAGCGCAGGAGCGTTGCTCCGATTTAAACG
This sequence comes from uncultured Eubacteriales bacterium, assembly GCA_902462015.1. GTDB lineage: Bacteria > Bacillota > Clostridia > Oscillospirales > CAG-272 > UMGS911. The sequence continues at coordinate 6,965 of CABPZV010000106.1, forward strand.
CCATCGCTGAATTTTCTGCTTAGCTTATTTTTACAAGTGTTCTGCAGCCTTCGTCAAGTGCTTCGGAGAATATTCCGACCATTTCTTTTGTTGTACTTCTGTCGAGA
>CABPZV010000107.1 GCA_902462015.1 uncultured Eubacteriales bacterium
AAGTGACCGCGGCAATTATGAGAGAACACAAAACCGCCATTAATATACCGTAATCTGCTATAGTAAATCCGACAGACAACGCGTCAATCGAAGTAGCAACACCCTGAAAAAAAAGCACACTTATCGTCAGCTTCTTTCTTGATGACACGTTCGAATTACTTTTGTCCTTTATTCCCTCAAACAGCATTTTTCCGCCGATATATCCAAGAAGTAATAGTGCTATCCAAGGAATAACCTGGCTAAAAGAATCAAAAATCTTTACTATCGTATGAACGCATGTCCATCCGGCAAGCGGCATCAGAGCCTGAAATACTCCAAAAACAGCAGCTATCCCGCACATCTTCCGGGGACGCATGTCCGGCTCCTCAAGCCCGTTTGCAAGAGAGACCGAAAAAGCATCCATTGCAAGTCCTACCCCAAGCATAATACTGTTAAGAAAAAAGATAAGACTCCATTCCATAACCGAAATAACTCCTTGTTTGTTATTCTCACTTCAAAAGGCAATACAATAGATAAAAAAACTAAAGCCCTGTCCGTTCTGATACAATTCAATATGTCCAAAATTATGTAATGCGGCCAATGTCCGTACAAGACCGGCGACACTATAGTTTATTGTCTGCTCTAACTTTTTATTACTTTATTTGAGAAGATGAACGAAGCGTTACATCATGATATCCGCCCTCGACAATAGATGTAGAAGAAACAACAGTCAGGCGGGCGTTTTTCTGCAAATCAGGTATCGTAGTTACTCCGCAGTTACACATAGTTGAACGAACCTTATAAAGACTGATTTCAACATTGTCGTGAAGAGAACCAGCATATGTAACATACGAGTCAACACCCTCCTCAAAGCTCAGACGGTTCGAACCTCCAACATCATACCGCTGCCAGTTCCGCGCCCGGTTCGACCCTTCACCCCAGTATTCTTTCATATACACGCCATTTACCATGACCTTGTCTGAAGGGCTTTCATCAAATCGCGCAAAATATCTTCCGAGCATCAGAAAATCAGCGCCCATCGCAAGCGCAAGAGTCATATGATAATCATATACTATGCCACCGTCAGAGCAAATAGGAACATAAATGCCGGTTTCCCGGAAATATTCATCACGGGCAGCAGCCACCTCTATAAGCGCGGTAGCCTGTCCCCGGCCGATTCCTTTTGTCTCACGGGTAATACATATTGATCCGCCGCCAATTCCAACCTTGACAAAATCAGCTCCGGCCCTCGCAAGAAACAGGAATCCGTCCCGGTCAACAACATTTCCGGCTCCGACCTTGACAGAATCCCCATAATTCTGACGAATCCACCTGATAACATTTTGCTGCCAACAGGTATATCCCTCTGAAGAATCTATACAAAGAACATCAGCTCCGGCTTCTATGAGCGCAGGCACACGCTGCTCAAAATCCCGTGTATTAATACCGGCCCCGACAAGAAACCGTTTTTTTGCGTCAAGAAGCTCAAGAGGATTTTCTTTATGAGATGAATAATCCTTCCTGAATACAAAATACTGAAGCCGTCCCTCTCTATCAACAATCGGAAGCGCATTGAGCTTATTCTCCCAAATAATATCGTTTGCTTCCTTCAAGGTTATACCAAGCGGTGCTGTCACCAGTTTATCAAGCGGGGTCATAAAATCCTTTACCTTTTCGTCCACGCTCATACGCGACACACGGTAGTCACGGCTTGTGACGATTCCGAGCAGCTTTCCGTTTGGTGTACTGTCATCAGTTATGGCAACCGTAGAAAAACCGTTCCGTTTTTTCAGCTCAAGTACGTCGGCAAGCGTGCTTTCCGGATTTAAATTTGAATCTGATACGACAAAACCCGCCTTATAATTTTTAACGCGTGAAACCATTGCGGCCTCATTCTCAATTGTCTGAGCTCCATATATAAATGAAATTCCGCCTTCCTTTGCAAGCGCAATAGCAAGCTTGTCATCGGAAACCGACTGCATAATTGCCGAGACAAGCGGAATATTTAGTGAAATGGCCGGCTTTTCGTCTCCCTTTCGGAATTTCACAAGAGGGGTTTGCAAAGAGACATTTGCCGGGATACAATCCTCGCCTGTATATCCCGGAACAAGCAGATATTCGCTGAATGTCCGGCTCGGTTCATTGTAATAATAAGCCATATTTCACCACGCCTTTGAACTGCAAAGGCTTCCTTTCACTTGAATTTTTCGGAAATAAATATAAGAACCCCAAATATGAGAAATTATCACACATTTCTCTATAAAATTAGATTATACCATAGTTAATTATCAATGTCAAGATAAATACAATAATTCTACGTATTCATACTCGGCTTTACAGGGGAAAGAAAATAAGCATTCAGCTTCAAATAAAAGCAGACGGTCAGAAAACCCGTCATATTGGGTTCTGACCGTTTGCAATACCAATTTATTCTGCTATAATAAACACTTTGAGTCAGACGCTTAACCCGATGACAGACGCGTGCAGCAACAAAATTTATTCCTTGGCTTTTATAGGAGTATAATAATCCATTTGTTCATATCCCATTATTTTTTCCGCAAATGGAGAAGTTATGATATTACCCAGCCCCGGACGTGATTCATCCCGTTCAAACCCGTTTTGCGATAAAAAAGCATCCACCTCTTTCCTCATTAATTCAGTATCAGTTTTCTGGTCTATATCGGTAGCAACCGCATACAAACCGCCCTTAAAATCAATTATATCAAATTCATCTGGAAAATTCATCCCATCTTCATACATATATAGCCAATGATAGCCGGTTTTATCCCAAAACAAATAATCCTTCGGAAACATACTGGGCTCCTGGGAAGTACGGAACTTATTGAATTTATCAAAATTTTCGTCTCCAAACATCCCAATACCGGAAGATATCATTTTGCAGTCCGGCATCTCATAAATTCTTACATTCTGCATTGTAAAACCTCCAAGTAAAATTTTGCCATTTTTATAAATATCTATTATAAAATAATTCTACACACAAATTAGTTCGGCGTCAATATTAAAATAAAATTAAAAAAACGAATTATTTATTTGACGAAACTCCTCCAAGTATGATATACTGTTTCATAAATAAAAAATATAGACGCGCCTGACAAAGAATAGATTAAATCCGTATTGGTTGCCGCTGCAACGGCACGGAGTATTATAATGAAGTACAAAATTTTACTACCAAAGCAAATTCATAAAATCCTCGAAAAAATTGAAAAATCCGGCGAAGAAGCATATATAATCGGAGGATGCGTAAGAGACTCTCTTCTCGGTAAAACACCGCAGGATTTCGATATTGCCACGTCTGCAATCCCCAAAAAAATCAAAGAAATATTCTGCGGCGAAAAAATTACAGAAACAGGAATAAAACACGGAACTATAACTGTCATATACGAAGGGATACCTGCCGAGATCACAACATATCGGACAGAATCCGAATATTCAGACGGACGCCACCCTGATTCTGTGGACTTTACTTCTTCTCTTTTTGATGACACTGCAAGACGAGATTTTACAATAAATGCGCTCGCATACAGTGACAGTACCGGGCTCGTTGATTTTCACGGAGGAATCCGGGATATCGAAAGCAGAACTATAAGATGTGTCGGAAGCCCCGAAAAAAGGTTTGCTGAGGATGCGTTGAGAATTATGCGCGCAATCAGGTTTGCATCGGTTCTCGGTTTTGAAATCGAAAAAAATACCTCAGAAGCAATTCACTCGATGTCGAAGCTCCTTAGCAAAATCAGTACCGAGAGAATCGCCGGTGAACTCTCAAAGCTAATATGCGGGTCTGATGCAAAAAAAATCCTTCTTGAATATCCTGATGTCATCATAACCATACTGCCGGAGCTTGTACCCATAGTCGGCTTTGACCAAAAAAATTATCATCATATCTACGATGTTTATACCCACTCTATCGTCGCTCTTGATGCTGTAAGACCATACCTTCCGCTGCGGCTTTCCGCACTTTTGCACGACTGCGGAAAACCCGCCTGCTTCACGCTTGACGAAAACGGAGTAGGTCACTTTAAAGGACATCCGGAAGTCAGCGCCGATATCTCCGACGCGATACTGCGAAGACTTAAATTCGATAACCAAACAAGAAAACTTGTCGTCACCCTTGTAAGAAATCATGACAGGCAAATCGAGCCAACCGACAAAGCAGTAAAAAAAGCAATGGGAAAGCTTACTCCCGAAATATTCTTTCTTCTCCTTGAACTAAAACGCGCAGATAACCTGGCGCAGGCTCCTCAGTACCGCGAAAGGTTAATTCTATGTGACCGTCTTGAACAAATTGCAAAAAAAATTCTTTCGGACAAAGAATGTATAAATAGAAAATCGCTTGCTGTAAACGGACATGATCTAATTGAAGCTGGAATAACAGACGGGAAAACCATCGGACTGATCCTGTCGTTACTTCTTGACGAGGTAATAGACAAAAGTACAGAAAACCGGAAACTTCCGCTTATTGAACGTGCCGGACAAATAGCGGAAAATCTAAAAAAGAAAGATTTATAAGAATTCATCATAAAAGTTCTTTATCAATCTCTTTCCATCTTAATTTTAAGCATATATAAACAAAGAAATTCAGGATATATAAAGGTGCAGTCATATAAAAATGTGGATAATATACGCTTTCGGTTCTGCCCTATTGGCTGGGCTGACTTCTATTCTTGCAAAGTGCGGAATCAGGAAAACAGACTCTAATACTGCGACAGCAATCCGCACAATCATCGTATTGATATTTTCATGGATAATGGTTCTAATTGAAGGCTCTCATAGAACAATTCCGAGCGTGGGTACTAAAGCATGGATATTCCTTATTCTGTCTGGAATTGCCACAGGAATATCCTGGCTGTGTTATTTTAGGGCGCTGCAGCTCGGAGATATAAACAAGGTAGTACCAATAGACAAATCAAGCACAGTGCTTACCATAGTATTGGCATTGATTTTTCTGGGGGAAGGTATTACGTGGATAAAGCTGGTCGCCGTTGCCTTAATATCGACCGGAACATATCTTATGATTCACAGACAAGATACTAATGCTGGCAATCCAAAAAGCAAAGCATGGTTTATCTACGCCGTACTTTCCGCAATATTCGCAAGCCTTACCACAATTCTCGCCAAAATCGGAATTGAAAATGTAGAATCAAATCTTGGGACAGCTATCAGAACCTTCATCGTATTAATTATGGCGTGGATAGTAGTTTTAGTCTCAGGAAAACAGCATACAATCAAAGATATCCCGAAAGAAGAACTTGTTTTCATTTGCCTTTCGGGAATAGCTACCGGCGGATCATGGCTGTGCTATTATAAAGCTCTTCAAAACGGATATGCAAGCGTTGTCGTGCCGATTGACAAACTGAGTATTGTTGTAACAATCGCTTTCTCGTATTTTGTTTTTAAAGAAAAGCTTTCTAAAAGAGCACTGACCGGACTGCTTCTGATAATCGCGGGAACACTTGCAATGCTGATTAATACATAAAAGAATATATACACGAAAGAATTGGCTGCAAACTACAATTCTTTAATTAACCTCATCAGTGACAAATTCGGGCGGAGTTACCAAGACATCCCCGCTGCCAACCGAAATCACTTCTGTCTGCTCGGCAAGCACAAGATACCGTTTGCTTTTATCCCACATGTAGCATGTTGAAAGAACAATCAGTGGATTATCACCGCCGGGCTTGTCCCTGTCAGCAAAGCAGGAATAACGTCCGGTTTCCGAATAAAGCTCATCGATAAATGCCTCGGTCACTCCTTCAGCTGTAAAATCATGATAATAAAGCACATGGCGGTCGCTATACGGTACAGCGCAGCATATTTCATATTTAAGAGTTTTATCCGGCAGGTAAATATAGACATCGGAATGTTCTGAAAGATAGTCAAAATCTGAATAACATCTCTGGAAAAATGAAAAGATCTGCGGCTCACGTCTTTCATTTCCATTCATGTTATGACCATATATCATAGTTACCGGATCTGTAAAGTTTGATGAATTAGAAAGCTCAATATACACCGACCCCCCCTCATCATATTTTTTATCGGGAGCGTGATTTAAATAAAATTCATTATTAGTGGGATGCTGCATAATTGGATAGCTGACCGTAGTTCCGGGTATATACAGGTATGCTACAGCATCCTGAGCATTGGCCCGAAGCTCATCAAAATCAATAGGGCTGACATAGTCTTCAATATTCTCAATGATATCGCTTTCCGGGAATTCGGTTATATCCGGAATAACAGTTTCCGGCGGCACATCTATAGCATCCTGATCATCCTGAGTTCTTAAAAGAGCCGCCGCAAAGCATATTGTCAAACAGACAATAAGAAAAACGCCGGATGCTGCTATTACAATTGCATATTTTCTTTTGCGCGGATTGCGGAAAGCTCCTGAAATCTTCTTTAAAATTCCCTTTTTTCTTTTTAATGTTTTTGATGTATGCTGTTCGTTTCCGGCGGACTGATTATTCTTATCTATATTGTTCATTCCGTCATTATCTTCTGTATCCGTCCGATCGGTTTTATTTTCTTCTACGTTCATATATGTATCAGCAGACTTATTCTCATCCGACGCCGAATTCAAATTCTTTTCATCATTATTCATAAACAATACCTCATAGCTAATTCTGAAAGACTCTTTAATCGACTTTATTATAAAACGAAATTACATTTCTGTCAACTTAATAACGGATATTTAGCCATGGAAAATAATTGATAAAGATTAACAATAGTTTTATTAGCAAAATAATAATTTACTGTCAAAAATACGGTTATTTTTGTATATACATAATTATTTTGCGTTTTATGTGTTCAATAAAATTTCTCATCTGTAGTCTTTATAGAATCTTTATGCCAAAGTGAATAAATTAACTCTTTTTTTATAAAAATAAGGTATAATAACTTAGTATTATGAGGTAAAAATATTGCATGAAAATCCGGATAACTACCGGATATGACAGGAAAGGAAAAGCAATAAACATACCAAATGCCAAACATTTTACATATTCATAAACATTTTACACCTTTTCAGGTAATAATTCTCGGTTTTGCAGGAGTAATCCTGTTGGGAA
>CABPZV010000108.1 GCA_902462015.1 uncultured Eubacteriales bacterium
ACAGGCTGAAATAAAAAATGTACCTGTTAGCAATTTCGCGTCAGCTAATCTCAACATTTCCGCTGGCTCTCCTTTTTGCCATGTGGGGAATACTTGACAATTTCAGAGATAAATGATATTATTAGTAAAGGCACATCAAAGTTTTTCCTAAACTTACGCCTGTCACGTGCCTTTACGATCTCCTTGTTTGGCAGTATATCAGGGGCACATCAGAGTTTTTCCTAAACTTACGCCTGTCACCTGCCTTTACGAAATTGGCAGTACATCAGGGGACACATCGAGATTATCCCAACAGCCCACCCGTTACATGCCTTTATGCTGTAATTTATTTTTTATTATATAATTAAGGAAGTTAAGATGATACAAAAACCGTATGGTACAAATGATATTTTACCGTCACAAACCCCAAAATGGCAATATATAGAAAAAACAGCACGCGAAACGGCTGCGCTTTACGGATTTTCGGAAATTCGTTTCCCCTCCTTTGAGTCGACCGAGCTGTTTCAACGAGGTGTAGGAGATACGACGGACGTTGTACAAAAAGAAATGTATACCTTTGAAGACAGTGACGATGGTAAAAGTTTTTCTCTCCGTCCGGAAGGAACTGCTTCGGTCGCGCGCTCCGTAATCGAAAACGGACTTTACGGAGAGACAATGCCCCTCAAATTCTTCTACATTATAAACTGTTTTCGCCATGAAAAGCCGCAGGCAGGCCGTTACCGTGAATTTTATCAGTTCGGCGTTGAGCTTTTCGGAGCACCGTCAGCGGCCGCTGACGCACAGATAATTGCTCTCGGCTCCGCGTTTCTGAAAAAGCTCGGTCTGCCTAATGTTCTGCGTATCAACAGCATAGGATGCAAAAAATGCCGCACTGAATATCACAAAGCTTTAGTGGCATACTTTTCAGAAAATTCCGACAAGATTTGTCAGACATGTCTCGGAAGGCTTCATACTAATCCCCTCCGAATACTTGACTGCAAAAATGAAGAATGTTCAAAGATTGCGGAAAATGCTCCTAAAACAACCGAATATCTATGCGAAGACTGCGCAAAACACTACAATATGCTTCATGATATACTCGATTCTATGGGAATTGAATATATCGACGATCCAAAGATAGTACGCGGTCTCGATTATTATTCGCGTACAGTCTTTGAATATCAGTTTTCCGGAATCGGAGCTCAGAATGCACTTGGCGGAGGCGGACGCTACGACGGACTGATCGAATCTGTCGGAGGCCCCCCTCTCTGCGGAATTGGCTTTGCTATGGGCATAAATAGGCTGATTCTTGCTATGGACGAAGTCGGAATAAAATATCCGGAGCAGAAAAAGCCGGTACTATACATTGCCGCACTTGGAGAAGCGGCAGCAGTACGCGCGGCATCGATAGCTGAAAGGCTTCGCTGCGACGGAATTCAAGCCGAATCCGATATTGTTGGGCGCTCCCTGAAAGCACAGATGAAATATGCCAATAAATGCGGTGCGCATTTTACCTTGATGCTTGGTGATAATGAGCTTAATACCGGTAAGGCATTTCTGCGCGATATGACTAAAAGTGAACAGACAGAAATCAGTATTGATAAAATAGCCGATTTTATTAAACAGAATTAATTAGAACCGAAATTTTGCAGCCTGTCTGCGTAAAAATCCAGATCCGGCAGATCGGCCGCATTTTAGTTCAGACCCAAAACAAATCGACAAGCTAAAGCATTTATGAAAGGCATGGTCATTAGTATGACACAGGAATTTTTAACACCATCGGACAAGAGAACAAAATACTGCGGAGAATTCTCCTCATCCGACATAGGAAAAACTGTCTGCGTTATGGGGTGGGTACAGCGTCAGAGAGACCTCGGAAGTTTGATTTTTATAGATTTGAGAGACAGATCAGGAATAATTCAGCTTGCTTTCGATGAAAATACCGACCGCGAAATCTTTGAAAAAGCATTTGCGCTTCGATCAGAATACGTCGTCACGGCAAAAGGAACTGTACGTGCGCGCGGAGAGGGCGCTGTAAACAAAAATCTACCGACCGGAGAAATTGAAATCGCAGTAAACGAACTCAAGCTTCTTTCAGAGGCAGAAACTCCACCTTTCGAAATCACTGAAAACAGCCCCGTAAAGCCTGAGCTGCGCCTTCGTTACCGTTATCTTGACATGAGACGTCCGGATTTGAACAGCAGGATCATAGCGCGAAGCAAAATTGCAAAAATTACCCGTGACTTTTATTATGATAATGGATTTGTCGAAATAGAAACACCAAACCTCATCGCGCCTACGCCTGAGGGAGCAAGGGACTATCTTGTTCCCAGCCGCGTACATCACGGCTGTTTCTATGCCCTTCCGCAGTCGCCTCAGCTATACAAGCAGCTTTTGATGCTTTCAGGATTTGACCGATATATTCAGCTTGCACGCTGTTTCAGAGACGAGGATCTCCGCTCCGACCGTCAGCCGGAATTCACACAGATAGACGTTGAAATGTCATTCGTACGTCAGGATGATATTATAGAAATTACGGAAAGCTTTTTGAAATATTTATTTAAAGAATTTCTTGGAATAGAGCTTCCGCTTCCGCTTCCTCGTCTGACATATATGGAAGCAATGGAACGCTTTGGTTCCGACAAGCCTGATATGCGTTTCGGTATAGAGCTTGTCAACCTGACGGAAGCAGTCCGGAGCTGTTCTTTCAAGGTCTTTTCCGGCGCGGTGGAGGCAGGCGGAAGCGTCCGCGGAATCAATGTTAAGGGCGGCGCTAAATTTTCACGTAAAGAAATTGACTCGCTGACCGAAATGGCAAAAACATACCGCGCAAAAGGTCTGGCGTGGCTGAAAAAGAGCGGCGGTGAAATTTCCTCATCCTTTGCAAAATTTTTATCCGATGAAGAAAACTGCACAATCTCTGAAATGATGCAGCTTGAGGAGGGTGACCTTCTCCTTATAGTTGCCGACACCAATAAGGTCGTTTTTGATTCGCTTGGAGCACTTCGCTGCGAAGCAGCACGCAGATTGGGACTTATCGAACAGGGCATATTCAAGCTTCTCTGGGTCACAGAATTTCCTCTGCTTGAGTACAGCGAAGACGACGGTAGATACTACTCAAAGCACCATCCGTTTACAATGCCAATGGAAGAGGATTTGGACGCGCTTGAAAAGGGCGAAAATCTCGACAAAATTCGTTCTATAGCTTACGATATAGTCATTAACGGCACTGAGGCAGGCGGAGGCTCTGTCAGAATCTCACGTCCCGATATTCAGAAAAAAGTATTTAAAGCTCTTGGCATGAGTGAGGAAGAATCACAATCAAAATTCGGATTTCTTCTTGAAGCCTATAAATACGGAGCTCCTCCGCATGCAGGTATGGCCTTCGGATTTGACCGGCTTGTCGCACTGCTTCTCGGAATTGAAGACATCCGCGACGTTATAGCATTTCCTAAAGTTCAAAACGCTTCTGAGCTGATGACAAAATGTCCTACACCTGGAGATCCGGATGCGCTCGCAGAGCTTGGTATAAATATTGCCGAAGAGACGTCGAATTAATTGCAACCGAAAATGGAGAAACCTTTATGAGTGAATTTTCAAGAACATATGACGAGAAAAAAATGATTGACCGGCTCAATAAAATTTATGGACTCGGACCAAAAGTTTTAAAGTGCAGCAAAATCATTAACGGTCATATCAATGATACTTATAACGTAGTCGTTGAAGATGAGGACGGAACCCCTCATTCATATGTTTTTCAGAGAGTAAACGACCATGTTTTTTCCGATCCCGTCAAGATTATGGACAATCTGAAAATTATTAGCAGCTGGCTTGAAAAAAGCGGAAAAAAGAGCAGCTGCGGAATTCTTAATTTTCTTAAAACGGCAGTCGGTACAAACTACATAAAACAACCCAGCGGCGGTTTTTGGCGCGTCAGCAAGCTTGTTGAAAACTCCAAAGTGTTTGATCAGATAACAGATAAAAAAATCATGCACAACACAGGACGGGCATTTGGAGAGTTTCAGCTGCAGCTCGCCGGAATACCGCTTGATGACTTTGAGGAAACAATTCCGGACTTTCATAACACCCCTAAAAGAATCAAATCTTTGTTTGAAATTGTCAAGAAAGACCCGGTTGCCAGAGCAGAAGAATGTAAGGAGGATATAGCTTTCTTTGAAAAGAACTGCGGATACTTCTCTACTCTTGAAACTTTGCGCATGGAAAAAAAGATTCCGGAACGCGTAACACACAATGATACAAAATGCAACAATATTCTGTTTGACAAAACAACGCTGGAACCCGTGATGATTATTGACCTTGACACAATAATGCCCGGCCTTGCAGCATATGATTACGGAGATGCAATACGATGTTCCGCAAACTATACTCAAGAAGACGAAACCAATTTGAAAAAAGTCGGCCTAAATATGCATTATTTTGAAGCCTTCACCGACGGTTTTGTAACAGCCGCCAAGAGTATACTAACCCCCAATGAGGAAAAATATCTTGCGTTAGGCGCCCCGACAATTGCTTTTGAGCTTGCCTCCCGTTTTCTTGCCGACTATCTGGACGGAGACAAATATTTTAAAACAGAGCATCCCGGACACAATCTTGAACGGGCGCGCTGTCAAATACAGCTTTGTAAAGATATGATGCGCCGATACGACAAAATGTGTGCAGTAGTAGATAAATACTACTGCTGATAATAATAACCGCACATGTAATTGATTAGGAATTAGATGCCATAACGAAGGTTTTGAAAACAAGTGGCAGAGACAATCGGTGAGGGATATTGCAGAAAAATCTAAAATTAATATTTGGAGAAGACTGCAAGGACATCATTATTTGAGCAAATTGACGGGCACTTATCACGGAGAAAACGCTTATCTTATTCCCAATTGGATGAAAAACATAAGCAGCAAAGCCACAGAAACTGTAAAAAACGATCTGATTTACACCTGAAATACGGTGTCGGCAGAGAGAAAAATTCTCTCTGCCGTTATTTTTGTATAAGCCTGTGATTATCATTATAGACGCTGCCTTTATTTAAAGGTAAAAATTTAGAAAATATGTTATAATTGATGTAACGTTTTAGCGTTTTTCTAATCTAATAGTTGAAAGAACGGTGAAATTGTGACTAATTTTGAAAAGATTTTCGATGATAACCGAGATTTTATTTTCAGATACCTTATGAAATTAACTCGTAATTATTCCCTTGCAGAAGAACTGACGCAAGAAACTTTTTTTCGTGCGTATATGAATTTCACATCACTAAAAAACAGAGAAAAGGCTTCTGTATGGCTATGTCAAATCGCTAAGAATACTTACTATGCTTGGTACAATGAGCATAAGAAAATAGACTCTCTTGAAAACACGGAAGCCCAAAATGATTTGGAAAGCATAGAAGATTCTTTTATTCAAAAAGAACTTTCGCAGAAAGCACTCTCTTGCTTTCACGAATTAGAGGAACCGTATAAAGAGGTTTTTATGCTGTCGGTGTTCGGCGGCTTCTCTCTGAAGGATATCAGCTCTATCTTTAGAAAAAGCGAGAGTTGGGCACGGGTCACTCTTTACCGCGCGAAACAAAAACTATTAGAAAAAATGAGGTAATGATATGGAATGTAATGTTGTTAAAGATTTGATTCCTCTGTACATTGATGATTGCTGCAGTGAAGAAAGCGCAAAAATTGTAAAAGAACATATGGAAAATTGCTGCAGCTGTAAGGAACTTTACGAAAACATGAGTGCTGCTGACATGGCTCCAATTATTTCTGCACCAAAAAAATTAAGCAGGATCAGTGCCTGGAAGGCAGCCGTTCTGCAATCTGGGTTACTTTTTGTCTCCTTTGCAATTATTACGATTGGCGTTGCATTAGAAGCCGCTACTCCGTCAGGTCTGATGAACGGCTATTGGGCAGTGTCACTTGTTATACCGGCGACGGGATTTTTACTCTCACTGGCAAATTGGTATTTTGTAAGGCTTTATAAGAGTAGAAAAAGCTTTTCAAATTGCTCTTTACTTGCAAACCTCGGTATCACAGTTTGCGCATATATTTGGGCAGGATTTCATTATGAATTCAATTTTGCGGAACTGTTACAAGGCAATAGCTTTATGGAGTTTCTTGATATGCTTCAAGGCTTAACTTTCCTTCACGGTATCGGTATTTTATTGTCGGCGGAATTCTGTGTTCTTTCTAAGCTTTTGTCAAGCAAATATGCTAAAATGCTTGGCAAAGAATAAGGAGATGTGGATGAAAAAAACTGTCTCAATTTTAGGGGGCATATTGTTTACCCTCGTTATTTTGTTACCCTCAGGAGTTGTGTTCTCCTCTTACTTTGGATACACCTTTGAGCTTGCGAACTATTCCGTTTTTGCCATTCTTACAGCTTTGTTATCCGTCTGCACAGTAATTTTTTGCGTTACCGTAAAAGAATCGGATGAAAATAACATTGTCAAAGTTTTGTTCTCATTATTGACTCCATTGTCACTGATTAATGCGATTTTCTATATGTTTGAATCCAGTAGAAACGGGGTGGTTATTGCAAGTGTATTTATTTGTGTAATCTGCTGTTGTTACTTGACTATAGAACACGGAAAACCATTGATATTAAAGATAATCTCTTTGGGGGTATCCACTTTAATGAGTTGGCCGATTATTTTATGGTGCTTCATAGCATTGATATTTGGCAGCATTGTACAAAATACAGTTATCCAGTCTGCTGAGTCACCCAATAGAGCATATTATGCCGAGGTAATTTACAGCAATCAAGGAGCGCTCGGCGATGATATATTTATTAATGTATATGAAAACAAAGGCATAGACATATTTATTTTTAAGATACTCAAAAAGCCTCAAAGTTTTTATGAGAGTGATTTGGGTGAGTTTGGAAACATTGAGGAGATCTATTGGAAAGATGACAACTGTCTTGTCATTAACTCTGCCGAGTATAAAATAGAGTAGTTTTTTTGAAATCTATTGCATTCTTCGTTATCACACCTTGACTATCATGCGCGGCCTTACAAAACAATATGACATGAAAATATCCGTGCAGAA
>CABPZV010000109.1 GCA_902462015.1 uncultured Eubacteriales bacterium
GCAAAAATACCTTCATTCATTTTCGGTTACCTCCTCCGCAATTATATTTTCATAACCGGAAAGAAAGGCAAGAGCCCGTTTTACTGCAGTTCCGTCATCAGGAAGTCCAAGTACCATGCTTCCGTAAACCTTGTTTCCAATCATTCTGGACGAGGCGTACAATATCGACGCTGCAATTCCCTCGGACATTGCCATACTTGCAATGACAGGCTCGGACGTCGGCTGCTGTCCGTTGAAAACGATACGTATTTTTCTGCAGTTTAAATCGACCGGCAGCGTCTCCCCGGCATTTTCAGGGAAAACAAGACGTCTTGCAGCCTCCGACTTAGGATGAGAAAAAACGTCGGTTACATCGCCCTCCTCAGCAACGCTCCCGTTATCAAGAATAGCGACACGGTTACAAATCTCCTCGACGACGCTCATCTGATGAGTTATAATTATAACCGTTATTCCCAGTCTCTTATTTATATCGCGGATAAGCCCCAGAATGGAATGTGTCGTCTTAGGATCAAGCGCACTCGTAGCCTCGTCACACAGTAGCACCTCCGGTTCGGTAGCAAGCGCACGCGCGATTGCTACACGCTGCTTCTGTCCGCCTGACAGCTGGGCAGGATATGCCTCAGCCTTATCCGGAAGTCCGACAAGCTCAAGAAGCTCCCTTGCGCGCTTCTCCGCCTCAGTCCGTTTCATTCCCTCAAGCTCAAGCGGAAAGCACACATTTTTCAGACATGTACGCTGCATGAGAAGATTAAAGCTCTGAAAAATCATAGCTATTCTGCGTCTGACGTTGCGAAGCTCCTTTTCCCCAAGCGTGCCTATGTCAAGTCCGTCTATAAGCACAGAGCCTCCCGAAGGACGCTCCAGCATATTTATACAGCGGACAAGTGTGCTTTTTCCTGCACCGCTCATTCCGATTATTCCATATATATCCCCGTCATTTACCGAAAGTGAGATATTTCTGAGAGCCTCGACTTTAGTATCTGAAAGTAAAAAGGTCTTTGAAAGATTTTTAAGTTCGATCATTTATTTATAGCATCAAGAGATGTCTGTTTACCTCCGTATATTCCCATCGGTTCAACATGAATAGAGGCAACCGAAACAAGATGAGTACCGTTCTCAGCGTTAAAATCGTCAAGATAAGGCTTGTGCTGAAAATAGTTCGCATCAATTGTTCCATCCTCAACTACATTGTTAGGAACAATATAATCCGTGTACTCCTGAACATTAAGAGAAATATCCTTCTCGGCGAGAATTTCCTTTGCAACCGCAAGAATTTCTGCATGAGGAGCCGGAGACGCCGCTACTGTAATTGTTGTTCCTGCGAGAGCAGCATAATCTACCGATTCATCATATCCATCGCCAGGATTATCAACAACAGACAAAATCTGTCCGTCATATTTTGTCTTAATAAAGTCTGCTGTCTTCTTACTTTCAAGCGCGGCTGCAAGAGCCTTAATCTTGTCTGAACTTTCGTTTCCCTCTTTAACGGCAAGGATATTACCGTAAGCTGAATATGAGCCCTCAAGTCCGAGAGAATCATTTGAAGGATTAAGTCCGGCCTCTATTGCATAGTTTGAATTGATTACGGCATAGTCAACATCCTTAAGAACATTCGGAAGCTGCGCCGCCTCAACTTCTCTGATTTTTATGTCATATGGATTATCTTCTATATCCCTGACAGTCGCTGTAATTCCTGCATTCTCTTTCAGCTTTATATAACCTAACTGTTCAAGCAAAATCAGCGCACGCGCCTCATTAGTAGTATCGTTCGGAACGGCAATTTCGATTTTGCTTCCGGAGCAGGAGCCTAAAAATGCTCCCAGAGATAATACAGCCGCCGCTGCAAGTACAACCGATAAAATTCTTTTTTTCATAGCTATAACCATGCCTTTCGTACACATTCAAAGTTTTGTCCGACCTCAGATATTCTGATATAACGGTGCTTTTAGCCGGAATAACGTAAAACTTTGCTCTAAAAACGCTTTCAGATATGTACGATTCCTTTCGTAAATACTTAAATATTTTTTATGACTGAATTATACATCATAAACCGCAATAAGTCAAATACATGAATAATATATCAAAGTATAGTTTTAATCTATAGTTTGAGACAGTTCAGGCTTAGATTTTGATCTTGCTTTCACATATACAACTGCAGCACTTATTACATCAATACAAAAAATAAACTGACAAAAGCCGCATACAAACGCAAAGAGCTTTGTAAGCTTTCCGTCTCTATAACATCTAATCACAGAGAGCAGCCCTGTGAGTCCGGTTATAAAAATTGTCAGACAATCGAAAATCACTAATATAAAAGATATCGCATATGTAAATATAGTCAAGATAAATATACATCCGATTCCGAAAATCAGAACATACGATGGAATTTGAAGCACTTTAATAAGCAAGCTGATAAAGGCTGTTTCTCTTGAGTCCCACTTGCGGCATAACCCCAAAACAACATAAATCAGACTGCAAATTATTGATATGACAATCAATGCTGCAAAACTCAGTAACACAACGGGAAGATTTTCTCCGATAAAAGATGAGTTTATTATAAAAAAACAGAACATTAGAATCAGTAATATGTACGGACACAGTAGTCCGGGCAGTAATAGAATAAATTTTTTCATATGGTAACTATCCTTTCTGAATTTACAATAAAAATGATATAAAAATCGAAGCATCAATACATTTTATATCAAAATAAAAATGATCCCAGTATTTTTTTGATATCTTACCGTTTGCACTTCAATTCTTCATAATATAAGGCGAAAGATATTTTTCTATTTCTGAAATATACAGCTCTCCCATACGGGAAAGAATCATATCCTTTTTCTTTATATAGCCTATATCCATTTTATTCCGAAGCTCCGGCTCTTCAGGTTCAAGAGGTACTGCCACATAGTCGTCGCCGTTAAGCTCTTCGCAGATAATTCCGGAACAAATCGTGTAGCCCCCGAGACCAAGCATTAGATTCAGCATTGTAGCGCGGTCACTTACCTTTACGGCACGCTGATATTCCCTTGTACTATAAAGTTCCTCTGCAAGATAAAAGGACCCGTTTTCGCCCTGATCGAATGACAGACACGGATATTTTTCAAGCTCATGCATTGTAACAGATTTATTGTCTGCAAGTGGATGCCCACTCCAAAGATAAACATATGCCTTACATTCTATGAGACTGTGAAATTCAATATCTGAAGCGGCAAAAAGCTTCGATAATATTTTTCTGTTAAAATCCGACAGATAAAGAATTCCGATTTCACTTTTTAAAGAAGAAACATCTGCTATAACCTCAGAAGTTTTAGTTTCCCGAAGCGCGAAATCATATTCTGAAATATCAAAATTTCTCGTCATCTCAACAAAAGCCTTGACGGCAAAGGAATAATGCTGAGCCGAAACCCCGAATTTTTTCTTCAGGGTTCCCGGTTTTTCATATTTGTCAAGCAGATTGTCAAACATCTGGCAGACCTGACGCGCATACAGAATAAACTCTGCTCCGTCCGCAGTCAGGGTCATTCCTTTTCCTCCGCGATTGAAAATATTGATGCCGAGCTCCCTCTCCAGCTCCTTTACCGATGAGGTAAGCGACGGCTGACTGACAAAAAGCACCTCTGACGCCCGGCTGAGCGAGCCGGTTTCAGATATCGCTATCATATATCTAAGCTGCATTATAGTCATATTTATGGCCGTACCTTTCGTATACATTAAAGTATTGGATAAATTTCTACATAAATCACTTTAATATATTTATTTTACCATAATATTAAACTATTTGCAAGTTTGGGCATGTCACGCGCTCTATTTTATATAGTTTTCAGCCTGTACGGTAAACATCTCCGCATATCTTCCGCCGAGCTTCATAAGCTCATCATGAGAACCTTCTTCGGCAATTCTTCCGTCCTCAAACATATAGATTCTGTCAGCATGGCGCGTTGTTGAAAGACGGTGCGAAATAAATATAACAGTTTTGTCCTCCGCAAATGCTGAAATCTGCTTATTAAGAGCATATTCAGCCATCGGATCAAGCGAAGCAGACGGCTCATCCATAATTATAATATCATATGGTCTCGCAAAAACCCGTGCAATTGCTATCTTCTGCGCTTCTCCTCCGGAAATATTTGTGCCCTTTTCATCAAATTCGCGAGTAAGCATTGTGTCTATTCCCTGTTCAAGCTCCGCAAGCTTACCGTCAAATGTAGCGCGGTGAAGCGCGTCAAGTACCCTTTTCCGGTCATCCTCGGTAAATTCGTCTCCAAGTACGTTCTCAGCAATCGTCGCGGCAAATATCCGGAAATCCTGGAACACTGCGCCGATTCTGCCGCGGTAGCTGTCGGTATCGTACTCCCGTATATCAATTCCGTTCATAAATATAGTACCGCTCTGAGGCTCATAAAGATGCATGAGAAGCTTGATCAGAGTCGATTTTCCGGCTCCATTATAGCCGACAACCGCAATTTTTTCTCCCCGACGGAGCTTTATGGAAACATTATGCAGTATCTCCGTCTCAGGCTTGTAACCAAAGCAAACATTTTTCAGCTCCATCGACTCAAAGGCCGGCGCTTCAAGCGTGCCGCCGCGACCCTCAGGTCTATACTCCATAAAACGGCGCACCTTTTCTATCTGCGCACTCTGCTGAGGCAAATTTGATATCGTATCCGCAAATGAGACCAGGCTGCTCCTGAAAGACCAATTTGCGTTAATTATAACGGTAAATCCGCCAAGCGTGGCAGCTCCAATTGTAAGCTTGTAAAGAGTCAGGGCGATTACTACCATATATGTTCCTGTTGAATTCACCTCATTCAGGAAATCAAGTCCTATCTGTTTCTTTCCGTATTTCTTTATGACATTAACGCGGTCTCCTATATATTTTTCGTACTCACGGTTTACACAATCCGAAACATGAGAAAGACGAAGCTCCTTCGCATAGTCGGGAAGCATAAATATCTTATTTATATATTCCCCTCGTCTTATCACCGGAGCCTGAGCGTCACGCATTGCAAAATCGATTTTTTTCCGTCTTGCACTTATAATCATAGAAATAACCGCGCTTGCCAAAAGAATCGCCATAGTTCCGAAATCGATATACACAAGAAGCGCAAGCGTCGCCGAGAAATTGAGAAAGTACTGAATCAGGCTCGTAAAATTTCCGACCGTACCGGCAGCATATGTATCCGCATACTGCATTGCAAGAATAAAATTATTGTAAAAATCCGGGTCATCATACTTTGAAAGCTCCAATGTACGCACCTTTTTAAAAAGGTCTACCTGTACAGTCCGATGCATTCTCTGGGAAAAACCAGGCCAGAGATAATTGGAAAAAATAAGATTCCACAGCCATTGAAGAACTTTCGCTCCGGCTATGCTCAAAATCACAAACAACGCATCTATAAAAAACGGTTGATCCCCAAGCAATGTGTAAAGACGGCTGTTCAATAAGAGCACTGCGGGATTCATCAGACCGTTTATAAGCGCATTCACAACAGAAATAAGAAATGTTCCCTTAGAATTGTGCCACATATACCGGAAAGAATATATATTGTTATCGAGTATTTTTACCCACGAAGTTACTGTGCTTTTTATACTGTTACGAGGCTTATCTGCCATTTTCATTCGCTCCATAACTCCTTTCAGCGTTTTATAAAATTTTATGACAATTATGCATCTGTATAGCTTTCCGCCTGAGCTTTAAACATCTCGGCATAGCTTCCGTTCAGCCGCATAAGCTCTGAATGAGAACCTGATTCTTTTATACTGCCATCCTCAATTAAGAATATACGGTCTGCATCTACGGCAGAAGAGAGACGGTGTGAGATAAAAATCATGGTTTTTCCTTCGCATGCCCGGTACATCTGCCTGTACATCTCATGCTCCGCAATTGGATCAAGCGCCGATGACGGCTCGTCTAATATTACAACAGAACTGTTTCTGGCATATACCGAAGCAATTGCAAGCTTCTGAGACTCTCCGCCGGAAAGAATAAGTCCGTCATCATCAAATTCTCGGGTCATCCGTGTATTTATTCCTTCTGGAAGTGCTGAAATTTTATCCCAGATTCCGGCGCGGCGCAGGCAATCCTCTACGGTAGCCTCGTCACCCTCGCGCATTGGTCGGCCGAGAACATTTTCCGCCACCGAGAGCGCAAACTGTTTATAATCCTGAAAAACTACGCCAAGACTGCCGCGATAGCTTTCAAGATTATATTCCTTTATATTCCGTCCGTTCAGCAATATTTCTCCTGAACTTGGATCGTAAAGACGCATAAGCAGCTTTACAAGCGTGGTTTTTCCGGCTCCGTTAAATCCGACTATGGCAATTTTTTCGCCCTGCTTAATCGTCATATTCAAAGAGTGAAGCGTATCTTCATCTGCTCCCAGATACCGGAATGTAACGTCGCGCAGCTCTATATCTCCGGCAGCGGCCTTTTCACCGTTTTCGTTCGCCCCGATCTTCTCCTCACGCCACATAAAATTGCGGTAATCCTGAAAACTGTAGCATATGTTGTGAATATACGACACCTGGCTTCCGATATACTGTATATTGTATGATATCGATGAAATCGTATTCAATACAACAAGGCAATCCCCTATCATTACGGTGTTCGAAACTAACGCCCTATACACGGTATATATCTGAGCGCCGGTGATTGAAAGTATATTCGTACCAAAGGTTATTACAAACTGCATAAGCGCAAGCTTCATTCCCTTCGTACGGACAAGGTGCAGGTATTCATCGATGGCTTCCCTAAAACGCCGAAGCATAACACGGTATATATTCGTGAGGCGAAGCTCCTTTGCAAATTCATTCTGATAAAATACACGCTGCGTATAATCTCTTTTCCGAATTATCTCCGAACTCTCAACATCGAATTCGCGTTTCTTCTTTGAAATTTTCTTTCTGA
>CABPZV010000110.1 GCA_902462015.1 uncultured Eubacteriales bacterium
GGCACGAATCTGTTCATTAAGCTCAGCATAGCCGAGCTGTGACGCTGCAATATTCATTTAAATCACCATAACCTTCATTGAACTTGTTTGAAATTGCTCCAGAAATTTTGTCAGTTTGCGAGCTTAGACATACGATAGTCTGAGCCAAACGGAGCAAGCCCCGGATTTTCCTTTAACAGCTCAAAGTTTATTTCCGACAGCGGAATTTTGTTTCTTATCATATTAGTATAAATTCCAGCCCTCTCAATGTCGTCAATTAGTATAAATCCTGTCAAAAAGCCGTCCTTTGTAAACAGACGCTTGATTTTTCCGTCCTCTTTTTTTTCATACATTTCGCCGCCCTGATCAGTACCGAAATAACTGCCGGCCGACATCGCATGAAGTCCGAAAAATCCAATCGAGTTCATCGGAATTGCATTATCAAAGGTATCCTCCTCGCCTGCCATACATCTTCCGGCGCACCTGCCCTGCATATAAGCATTCGGAAGAATCGCAAGCACCCGGCGCATTCCGCATGAAATGTCCTCTCCCTCAGTACAGTCCCCTGCGGCGTAAACTCCGGGAAGCGTCGTGCGAAGATTAGAGTCAACGCAGATTCCTCTGCCACATTCCGCTCCGGCCTCCGACGCTATAGAAATGTTCGCGCGCACGCCAACCGCCAGAACAAGAATGTCAAAATCAACCTCTCTTCCGCTTTTCATTACCGCCCTGTTTCCGTCAAACTTTACGGCGCTGTCCGAAAGCATAAACGATACTCCGTTTTCTTCTAACCTGCGCTGTACCAGCGACGCACATTCTCCGTCGAGAATTGACGACAAAACCCTGTCCGCCAAATCACATACCGTAATACTCCCGGCGCGTCCGTGAAGTCCCTCGGCACATTTCAGGCCGATAAGCCCTGCACCGACAATCAGCACCCTTGAATCCTGGGACACGGCCTTCTCCAGCCCCAGCGCGTCGTCAAGCGTCATAAAAGAAAATTTCTTCTCAACTGTGTCAAGTCCGTCAAACGGGGGAATAAACGGAGAAGAACCGGACGCTATGCAGAGTGCATCATATGGAAGCTGTGTCCCGTCGTCCAGCTCTGCTTTTTTCGCCTCGGCGTCAATTCTTACCGCTTCTCTGCCGTAGCAGACCTTTACGCCGTTGTCAGAATAAAAGCTGTCGGAACGGTACTTGATTCTTTCAAGATCTGTTTTACCTTCAAGATAGTACGAAATAAGCGGACGGCAGTAAACCGGATGTTTCTCCGCTGATACAACGGTTATCTCTGCGTCCCTGTCCGCCGAACGGATTCCCTCTATACAACCGGCTGCCGCTACACCGTTGCCGATTATAACAAATTTTTTCATATTTTGACCATACCTTTCGTATACACTCAAAGCTTTTTCCGGTTACGGTATGAACAAAAGCCCAGTGTGATATAAATAAGCACATCCAAGATTTCAATAAGGGGCTCGCCCCGTCAAATGGCGTGGCAACCATTCCAGTCGGAGACTGTATCTACCACTGAATGGTGAATGTAACCCGCCGCCTGATAGGCGATCGCCATTAAGGCTGCTGCCTTAATGGTGAGACATCTTGCCTAAGTTATATTTCCCGGCCAGCTTCGTTTTAAATAAGCCGCCTCCATGCGTGTTACTGTTCTATTACCGTTCTTCAAATACAATGGCACGGTTCGGACATCCCTGAACACAAGCCGGATATCCGGAGATATTTTCCAGACACAGCTCACACTTCTGAACTGCACCCTGCTCATTCTGCGATACGCAGCCGTAAGGACAGACAAGAATACACGTTAGACAGCCGACGCATTTGTCATGATCGATGCATACAGCGCCATCCTTTTTTGAGAGCGCACCGGAAATACAGCTGCTTACACATATAGGATCGTCGCAGTGACGGCAGGAAACCGCATACGTAATACCGCCGTCCTCTTCAATGCGGACATTGGGGCGAATAATCTTATCCTTCAGCGCCTTCACCATATCTGACATACCGGAATTTGCAAAAGCACAGTTATATTCGCAAAGGTGACATCCAAGACACCATTCTTCATTGACATAAACCCGTTTCATTCTCCCGCGTGTGAGATACCGAGAATCTCAAGCTCCTTTTCAGTAAGATTTACTCCGCGCAGCATTAATCGGTTGCCGCGCAGCGCCTCAATCGAGTTAATTCCCATTCCGCCCATCAGCTCCATGATTTCATGCCTCCATGCCGTCATAAGATTCACAAGCCTCTCGCTTCCGATATCCGGATTCAGCCGCTTAACCAGCTCCGGCCTCTGCGTGGCAATTCCCCAGTTGCATTTTCCGGTCTGGCAGGTACGGCAGAGATGACAGCCGAGAGCGATAACGGCGGCGGTTGCTATATAGCAGGCATCGGCACCGAGCGCAATAGCCTTGACAACATCGGCCGCAGAACGTATGCTTCCTCCTATAACAAGAGATACATTTCCGCGTATCCCCTCGTCGCGCAGTCTCTGGTCAACAGATGCAAGCGCAAGCTCTATCGGAATTCCGACATTGTCACGAATTCTCGTGGGCGCGGCCCCCGTTCCTCCGCGGAAGCCGTCAATCGCTATGATATCCGCGCCGCTTCTTGCAATTCCACTTGCAATCGCGGCGATATTGTGAACAGCAGCAACCTTGACAATTACAGGCTTTTTATACTCGGTAGCCTCTTTAAGCGAATACACAAGCTGACGGAGATCCTCGATCGAATATATATCGTGGTGAGGAGCCGGAGAGATAGCGTCCGACCCCTCCGGAATCATCCTGGTTCTCGAAACGTCACCGACAATTTTTGCTCCGGGAAGATGACCGCCGATTCCCGGCTTTGCCCCCTGTCCCATCTTTATCTCAATCGCGGCACCTGCCTTGAGGTATTCCTCGTGAACTCCAAAACGCCCGGAGGCAACCTGAACTATCGTATTTTCGCCGTAGCAGTAAAAATCCTCGTGAAGTCCGCCCTCTCCCGTATTGTAATAAAGGCCGAGCTCCGAAGCCGCCCGGGCAAGGCTTTCATGCGCGTTATAGCTTATAGAGCCGTAGCTCATCGCTGAAAACATGACCGGCATCGAGAGCTCAAGCTGCGGAGAAAGCGTGCAGTCAAGCTCTCCGCCTGAAGTCCGCTTCATTTCGGTGGGCTTACTTCCAAGAAAAACACGTGTTTCCATCGGCTCGCGGAGCGGATCTATCGGAGGATTGGTTACCTGCGACGCATTTATCAGGATCTTATCCCAATAAACCGGCAGCGGATTAGGATTTCCCATTGATGAAAGAAGAACTCCTCCGCTTCCTGCCTGCTTGTAGATCTCCTTTATTGTGTTATCCGACCAGTTTGCGTTTTCACGCAGCCGGCAGTCGCTTTTTACAATTTTCAAGGCTCTCGTCGGGCAGAGAGAAACACACCGCTGGCAGTCAACGCATTTAGACTCGTCACTTAGCATCAGTCCGCTCTCCGCATCATATGAGTGCACTTCGTTTGCGCACTGTCGCTCGCATACGCGGCAGGCAATGCAGCGGCTTGGATTCCTGACTACCTCAAATTCAGGATATATGTATGAAATTGACATTCTCAATAAGCACCGTCCTTTACATTTACAATGACCGGCTCTCCGCCTGTCGGAGCATATACATTACCGGCGTCCGGCTCCATAACCCGTATCGCCGCTTCCTCGCTGGCTATAAACACCTTGTCATCCTTGTCGGCAACAACCATCGAGCGGAGCTTCAGCCTGTCGTTAAGCGCCATAAGTCCGCCTGTATATCCGAGAACAATCGAAAAAGGACCGGTAATCAACAAGCTCGAATACACCGTGCGCAGAAATGTAAGACGCTTTTTCTCATCCTCGGATTTATTTTCAATCGTACTCCAGAATGGTGCCGCTATAACCGAGGCAGCCTCCTCCAGAGTCAGTCCCTGCCTGCGTATAAGATAATCGGCAATATATGTGATTACCTCGGTATCCGTCTGCAGAGTACATTTGTATCCGAACATCTCTATGTATCTTCGGTTCGCATCGTACGAAGATATTTCCCCGTTATGAACAATCGAATAGTCGAGGAGAGCAAACGGATGCGCACCTCCCCACCAGCCTGGCGTGTTTGTCGGATATCTTCCGTGCGCCGTCCAGCAATAGGCCTCATATTCTTCAAGCCGGTAAAATCTTCCGACATCCTCAGGAAATCCGACCGCCTTGAACGCGCCCATATTCTTTCCGCTTGAAAATACATACGCACCTGATACCGTACTGTTGATCTTCATAACCGTACGCGCGACATACTCGTTTTCATCAAGCTGAAGACGGGAAAGAACAGATGCAAGCGGAGTGATGAAATAACGCCAGATCAGCGGAACATCGGTAATCTCCGGATGCTTTTTCACCGGAATTATTTCCGCTTTGACAATTTCAAAGCCTTCGCGAAGCACATCTTCACATGCCTTGCGGCTTGAATTATCATCGTAAAACATGTGAAATGCATAGAAATCACGGTATTCCGAATAAATTCCGTATGCCGCAAATCCGCCTCCCAATCCGTTTGAACGGTCGTGCATCGGAATCATACTTTTTATAATGCTCTCACCGGTCATTCTGTTTCCCTCTCTGGAAATGACCGCTGAAATAGCGCAGCCGGACGGAATCCGGACCTGACCTTCGAGTTTCATTTAAAATCTCCCTTTCTTAACGGATTCCGGGACAGCCCTCAGTAATACGCATAGCCTGACGCTTTAACAATTCAATTCCCATTATCCGTTTGCAGATAAAAAAACAAAGACGAACATTCAAGGGGAAGAAATATGCCTACGCATAAGTCTTCCTTTTGAATGAACGCCTTTGCTCATTAGATTGTATTATATCACTACCGCTCTGATTTGTCAATAACTATTTTAAAAAAATTCGGAGAAATCGCATGCCAATGTATTGACAAAAGCTTTTTAATATGATATACTAACAAATGTCAGTAAGCTGAATATAATGTAAATAGAGTTTTATCACGCTTTAATACGGCAGATAAAATAATAAGTTTAATATGCGGGTATGGCGGAATTGGCAGACGCGCTAGATTCAGGTTCTAGTGAGGGCAACTTCATGAAGGTTCAAGTCCTTTTACCCGCACCAAAGCATTCAAACCCGAACCTTTTACCAATCGGTGAAACGTTCGGGTTTGTTGTTTTTTTCAATGAAACTGCGTAGTTAAAGAAAATAACGACGGTACGAGGATTAGTCTTCGTACCGTCGTTATCTATTTATTGCTTTTTTCAGATTGTTTCTTTTTCCACTGTTCAAATTCTTGTCTGCCTTCTTCGGATTCAAAAAAGTCTAATATGTCCGGCAGGAAGCATTTCGCCAATGCTTCAATTTCATCTTCAGGTATGTGGGATTTGAGAATGATTTTAACCTCTCTGCCCACTTATCTCCTCCTTATTCTTTGTAAATATTCGTCACCGACAACCGATGATGACCCAAGCCCTCGCTGAGCTTCTGCCGTCTTCTAGGATCGCCCTGCAGACGTTTGTTCCGTTCCTGCGTGTAGGTATGGCGAAGCCCGTGGAAGACAATGTTTTTAACCCGCGGCTTTTTACCGCGCTTTATCGTTTGCTCTCGATTTGGGTCTGTAAACTTTTTGCGATGATTGTATATCCAGTTTTCGATAGACTTCTTTTCCATACGCGGA
The DNA here is from genome assembly GCA_902462015.1 of uncultured Eubacteriales bacterium. Lineage (GTDB taxonomy): Bacteria > Bacillota > Clostridia > Oscillospirales > CAG-272 > UMGS911. The sequence goes on from CABPZV010000110.1 coordinate 5,685, forward strand.
CCGTATTTGATTGTCTTGCTCAGAACAAAATCGCCGTCCATCAACCCCTTTGCTTTGGATTCGTGATACAGGCGTTGCAGAAGCTCCTTCTGTTCTTCAGTTTCAATCGGGACAAACCGTATCTGACCGCCCTTACCCTTGATTTCCAAACCGCCCCAACCGAGTGCGGATTTCACATCTCCGACCTTGAACTGACAGGCTTCGATAATCCGAAGACCCAATTTCTCTCCGAGTTCAATAGCATCCCGGACATCGAATCTACCCATTGTTTCAGCAAGTTCTTTTGCTTTCTGAATTTCGTGAGGTAGCCATGCGCGGTTATATTTTGTCGGTTCGCGCTTCGGCAGATTCAGTTCCTTGTTTTCAGGCATCTTGTATTTACACCCTGCATACTCACAATATTTGCGCAAACCTGTAAGCTCGGTATAAACCGTATTTAGTTCTTTTGTTGTTTTCCAATACTCTGCAACTTCACGGAAATGCTTTGGCTGAAAGTTGGAGAATTTCTGTAAATTACAGGTGCCGGCAATATAATCACAGGCATAGCAGGCGGCTTGATAGTATCGCTTGCGGGTTGCTTGGCTGCCATGTCTGTCCTTTTTGTAAATGGCGGTCACCTGTATTCGCAGATTCATACGCTTATTCATCAATTTCAGCTCTTGTTCGGGCGTCAGTTCCCGGACTTTGGACTTTGTTTCTTCAAGCTGGATTTTGTATTCTTCAGCAGAATACTTTTCCCACGGCTTGTTAAAGGCTTGATCAAGAATGTTTGTCAGCTTTGAGCTATTGCTCATTTGCATCATCTCCTTTAAAAATTTCGCCTTTTCAATTAAGGCAGAAAGATGATGAAATACGGCATTTCATTTGGCAAGTAAATTGCAAGAGTATATATTGGAAATGTAGAGTCTTTATCCAATAGTGCCAACATGTCTGTATTATTTGTAAAATAAATAGTTGTACCGGTAAAGTACACCTAGTTTTGGTATATTATTCAATAGGAGCATCTGGTTGAGGGGGGTGAAATTAGCAATGTTTGTATTTACTTATTGTTCTGGGGATATTGTAGTATGACGAGTGACAACAAAATGACAATACAATCCCCTAAAAATCTACGCAACAGGTAGAAATCAGACAAAACTCCCTGGTTTCTGCCA
>CABPZV010000111.1 GCA_902462015.1 uncultured Eubacteriales bacterium
ATGAAGGAAAAGAAATATGTACTATATTTAAAAATACTTGCTAATTATCTTTTGGCTGGAGTTATCATTCTGTTTTTGATATTTGTTTTCCCGAGGCTTATTGTATTTTTCTGGCCGTTTATTGTCGGGTGGATTATTGCGCTCATTGCTAATCCGCTCGTTCATTTGCTGGAGCATCGGGTAAAGATTGTAAGAAAGCACGGCTCGGCCATTGTTATAGTACTTACTCTTGCTATCGTCATAAGCCTTTTATATTTTATATTTTATGTACTTATTAAACAGGGAATAAGCTTTGCGCATAATTTTCCTGAAATGTATGCGACTGTGTCTGATACGGTTCAGGGTTTTTTAAATACATTTAGGGAGAAATATTCTATTCTTCCGGCACATTCGCGTGATGTGATTGATATGGTTGTTAATGGTATCGGTGATTTTATCAACCGGTTTATAAGAGGAGTCAGCGATGCTAATCTGACAATAAGCAATGCCGGAATGATAGTGAAAAGTATGGCGGAAGGTCTTTTGATGACTATCATTACTATATTGTTAAGCTATTTTCTAACGGCTGAGCATGACAATATAGTAAAGGCAGTCAGCAGAAAAATGCCTAATAGCATTAAACAGGGTTACGACCTTATTATAGGGAATATGATGTCTGCGCTTGGCGGTTATTTTAAGGCACAGTTTAAGATTATGTGCTTTGTATTTATTATTTTGCTTGTCGGACTTTTGATACTCGGAGTAGATTACGCAGTATTATTTGCACTGATTATTGCGGTTGTTGATTTTTTACCTGTACTTGGAGCAGGAGCTATTATCTGGCCTTGGTGTGTATACGAGCTGCTTACAGGACATTATATAATGGCAATTGTTTTGTTTGCATTATATCTGATATGTCAGGCAGTAAGGCAGTTCCTTCAGCCTAAAATGGTTGCCGACAGTATCGGGCTCAGCCCGCTTGCAACTATATTTTATATGTTTATAGGTTACAGGTTCCTTGGAGTAATCGGCATGATTGTCGGAATCCCTGTAGGAATGATACTTGTCAGTTTTTTCAGGGCAGGTGTATTTGACAGATTGATATACGGCGCCAGGATTATTATAGTAGATTTTAATGAGTGGCGAAAATTTGATACAAAGGGAAAAAAAGGGCTTGACAAATAATACCTTCGTAGATATAATGATAAGGCAGTTGAAATTCATGGGATCTTAGCTCAGCTGGGAGAGCATCTGCCTTACAAGCAGAGGGTCACAGGTTCGAGCCCTGTAGGTCCCATTTATAAAGTCTTTTGAGGATGCTCAAAGGACTTTAATATGGCGAGATAGCTCAGTTGGCTAGAGCATGCGGTTCATACCCGCAGTGTCGAGGGTTCGAATCCCCCTCTCGCTATTAAAAAAGGAGTCCTGAAGGGGCTCCTTTTTTAATAGCGAGAGGAATATTAGAACCTAAAGCATTGCGGGTACCCACAGCGGAGAGGGCACCCGAGGTCCGGGGGGACCTCGGAAATGCGCGGACCAAAGCGAAGCGAAGACCCGAATCCCCCTTTTTGATGCAGAAAAGGAGTTTCGAATCGAGAGGCAACGTAAGGAAGTAGCCTTTACGGTTGGAAGCGGTATAAAATGTTTATGCCGCTTCTTTTTATGTCTGCGCAGTAGAATTTTTTACAAATCCGTGGTATAATCGATTCATGTTTGAGAGACAAATCTTGAATTTGTGGGAGGGATATTATGGCAACATGGGTTACGCATTTGATAATCGCAGATGGAGTTTTAAATAATATATCATTCCTTTGTAAACATGAGTTCTGTGTTGGAAACATTGCACCGGACTGTAATGTGGAAAATGAAGATTGGACATGCTTTACGCCATCTCGTGAAATAACACATTGGATGAGAAGCGAGAGGAAGACTGCTTCAGATTGTGAAAGATTCTTACATGAATACATAGAGCAAAAAGCTGATTTAGATATTAAGGAAGAATCATTTTTGTTAGGATATTATGCTCACCTGATAACAGACGCAGAGTTTCAAAGATATATACGGGACGAAACGAGGGTTAAAGCGTCTTGGAATCGAATAAAACAGCACCCAGAATTGAGTAAGCTTGCTGTGGGGATGGAAGAAACATGGGATTCTTTAAAAGTACTTATTAAGGGAAAGGAAAGAATGAAAGATATTTATTCTTTGGAACGGGATTATTTGGATTCCCACCCTAACTCTGGGTACTTTACAGATATAGTTGGCTTAGACGGATTTCCGGACTATATTGATTATTTACCAAAGGGTGCCATTGTTAGAAAAGTGAAAGTTATGAGTTACATGCCTCAAAAAGTAATCGGTCAATATCCATACATAGCGATGTCTGAAGACGAATACAATTATTTTATTAGTAAAGCTACAAAAATGGTTGCAGAGGCCATAGAAAAATATAAAGAAAAGTAAACTTCTAGTTTATCGAACAGAGCAAAAAATCAGCATTAATCAAACCGCAACCCCCACTGACATTTTGCAGTCGCAAGTCTGAAAGTATCATAGTGGATTACGCACTTTGAAAGAGTTGCATAACAAAAGGATAGCGCGTACCCAAAAGCAGACACAAAAGGCGGCATGACCGATAGGGCTATACCGTTCACAAAGTAAATTTTAGTATAAACGCACCTTGGAGCACCTTCCTTACGGAGGGTACCCCAAGGGGTGCCTTTTTTAGTGATTATTATCACATTCACTTGATTTTCAGTGAAATCCTTTGACAGAGACAGCCGATAGGCGAAGAAAATCGCCGCTATAGTGTTACCCATACACGGCGGCATATATATAGAGATTACACTGGCTCTGTAGGTTGGCGTTGTGGTAGATTTTAAAACTCCAATAAATACAGATAAGAATTTCTATCTGGATATTCGTAACGAAAAGTCAAATTTTCTTTCGTAATTTTTCTAAATCCAGCCTTTTCATAAAATCGATGTGAAGCTGTGGCAACAGAAGGTGTATCCAGTAAAACCCGCTTATACTTTTCATCTTTTAGACAGGTAATTAGTTTCTCATATAAAGCATATCCTATTTTTTTATTGCGCCAATCACTCCTAACGAAAAATTTCTTTAATACAGCATTTCCACTTCCATAGTTCATAAAGGCGATTGTGCCGATTACTTCGTTTTTTTCCACCGCTATCCAAAATGTACCGCCGTTCTTTTCATAATGTAATGGCACATCTAAAAGGTCAGGTTGTTCTTCAATAGTCAGGTTAATTTTTGCTTCGCTGTTCTGAATATGCAAAATCATGTCTATAACCTGCTGTTTGTATGTATCTTGATACTTGATTATTTCCATATAGTTACTCCCATAGATTCCTGTTTGATTTTTGAATAACGGTTATTTGTAAATTCTTTGCGTCTATCAGCGTTTCCTGCTTGCATTTTGGACAGTAGAGGTGATAGTTTTTCAATACAGTATCTTCTCGCAGTCTGTCACGGGTTTTGTTGCCGCAAACGGGGCATAGTATCCATTCAGTCATTTCTATATCTTTTCCTTAGTTTTCGCAGTTTCAAACCACAATAAATAAGCAGATAAAGATATAGCAGCGTCATAACGGCAAAAAATACAGTAAACACAGTTGCAAGAGAGGCGCTGGTCTCTAAGCTTCTTAAGAAATTCGGAAGCACACAGCAAAGAAAGATTACCAAAATTGGTAACAAACGAGTTTTTACCACATGGTTAATCATGTCAATCCTTGATTCGTTGTCAGAGAAAATTTCGCAATCCTGTTCGGAATCTGTCTCTGATGACGGTTTGCGAAAATACAGCCACCCAACACACCGACCGATATATTCCCAACCATAATCCCTAAAAATCTGAAAATAATTACTGGTCTCTGCATTGTTTTTATAATCCAGCCGGTACGCCATATCCTCTGGCGTACATTTCTCGAAAATGTAGAAGCATGGCGGAATCATTCTTAATAGTTTCCAACCGTTTTTATGCTGATTGTGCAGCCAAACTTCCTCATCCTCATAATCCGCAATGGTAAAAAAGCGTACTGCAGTTTTTCTATTATTCATTAATTCCCTCTCCTTTGCTGTTTTTATATAAGCGTTCTATACGGTTAATTTCAAGATTTAGGATTTTTTTCCCGAGTTCAGTAATTCGATATAGCTTTCTCTTTTCTTCTTCTTTTTCAAAAACAATCAGACCATCTTTTTCCATTTTAGAGAGCGTTCCGTACATCGTCCCTGCGCTGATAATTAACTCTCCTCCTGTCATTTGTTTGACTTGTTGGCTGATTCCGTAGCCATGCTGTGGCTGCTGGAGACAGAATAAAATATAAAATCCGCTTTCCGTCATAGGTACATAAATCCGCTTTATTTTACTATTCATAGGCATCCTCACTATTCCACCTCGATATATCGAGGCTCTATCCATATTATATCGAACCCCGATGTAGTTGTCAAGCGCTTTTCGAAAAAAGCGACAGGAAACTTATTCCCCGTCGTCTTTGACTGTTTATGCGTAGATGATTTCCTTATTCAAAATCTCTACCGCACACGCCCGTATGTTATTCATCCGTCCAACCCATTCTAAGACGTTTTCCGCCTTTTGCTGTTCCGTGATACCCTGTGCCTGTTTCATTTGCTCTATGAGAGGTTCAAAGCGCTCCTGCGTCTGTCTGTTTATCTTTGCAAGGTAGTCATTGAGCCTGCCGCTTGTGAGTAGATTTATGTATGTAACTTTGCGGTACTCCCGCAGATATTGCGAGTGCCGTTGCTCCCATATCCTGATAGGTTTTTCTTCTTCGGGTGGTAGGATAAGACACGGCAGATAATATTCGCCTTGCAGTTCATACCAAAGCCCATTGTTCTCATTATAAATGTATTTGTCCATTTTGAAAGCCTCTAGTATAATATATTCGCACATATGTCACAATTTCCCGATTGCCACTTGTTGTTATAGCTTGTTATCAGATTTTTCTTGTCTACGCTCCGCTCCGGTCGACACAGAGCAGATGTCCACCGGACATCTTGTGCCCTTGTTTTTTCCATTATGAGGTAGCAAGGGAAGCATAAACACAAGTGAAATCGTATAAAGGGATAAGGCGGATACATTGCGATAAATCCTTTGTTTTCAAGCGTTTTAGAGGATTTTATTAACGTCCTATGAGGGCATTAACCACTTATGAAATCGTGGTTTTCAAATCGAAATTTTGAAAGTGAGATGTGTATATGAAGAGTTTAAGCATTAAAGCAAAGATTTATTTAGCATTACAAATCATATTTACTATATTAACTTTTGTAGGATTTGTTTTGTTATTTATAGGTAAAATTGATAATGCAGGTATGTCGATTTGTTGTATGGTAATATCACTAATTTTTGGAGTATTTTATAAAGATTCAACAAAAAATAAGTAATTACTAAAATCCCGGTTTATCGAGCAGAGCAAAGTATTATGCAAACTAAATAATATGCCTACTTTTCCAAGAAATATTCAAAAACCCCCGAAAAAAACATTGACAAGCACCTGTCCTGCGATATATAACTAAATACCCTTTTCAGGGAGCTACAACTGAATGACCGTCCGAATGGGATATGATTTTGCGATGACATCTTTCTTACAGAAAGTGAGCAAGACAACGCCGATGAAAAAAGGGCAGGAACGACATTAGGGGAGAACTGCGTATTTCGTATGTAACGCTTTTACGGGTTGAAATCCGCTTGCTGCAAGGCTTTTCAGACAACAATAAAATAGAATTTTTCTACGAATCATAGAATTAAGTCGCTTGTGCGGTTATTGAAGATGCGGTACATTTTCCGTATAATATAGTCAGAAGCTTCTAAAAAACTAATTCGGAGGTTACTATGAATCTTTTAATCGGTGAAAATATTAAACGAATGCGTCGCAAACGCAATTTGACTCAGGAGGAAATGGCGGCTCATCTCGGCATATCGTTTCAATCGGTCAGTAAATGGGAACGAGGAGACGGTTATCCCGATATAACCATGCTGCCGGCATTAGCAAATTACTTCGGAATAAGTGTTGATGAATTGCTTGGAATGAGTGAAATTGCAAAGAAAGCGCAATACGATGAAATCAATCGAATGTGGGACGAAAACAATAAAAAGGGATTACACAGTGAAAATGTCGCACTTATGCGTCAATCCCTGAAGACTTTTCCCAACAATGCGCTTTTACTTGTTCAACTATCCACCTCTCTTGAAAAGTTGGAAGGAACAGATGAGGAAAAACTCAAATATTTAAAAGAATCAATAGCAGTTCAGAAACAAATTCTTCAATACGGAGAAGATTCTGAGGTGCGCAGTGCAACGCTTTATAATATATGTTTCGCATACCTGAAAGTCGGTGAATATGACAAAGCTTTGGAACAGGCAAAAAAACTTCCAAACCTTTACAAAACAAGAGAAAATGCTCTTGTATATTTACTGCAGGGAGAGGAGAAACATCGGGTTGCTGAAGAAGCACTAACACCGCTTGCTTGGACAATTGCTCTTCATATGACCGCCCTCTATGAGACAGAAAAGGCTCCTGCGTACTTGACTAAAGCAGAAAAGATGCTCGACATTCTTTTTGCAGACAAAGTGGAAAATGATTTTATCAAATCAATTCGTAAAAGAATAAGCAGAAGAGTTTCCCAATAGCACAAAGGCGGGGTTATTTATCAGCCCTGCCTTTTTTCGGGCAGAAAGAAAGCACAGAAAACGTTTCCTCGTTCCATGCCTTTCAATCTGGATTTTAACGATTTTCAAAATTCAGATTGGAGAAAAATGGTGGACCGGAGCGAAGACCCGAATCA
>CABPZV010000112.1 GCA_902462015.1 uncultured Eubacteriales bacterium
TCCCGATACCCTCTTGAAATATATCCGACTGTATGTTATAATATATCTCACGCCGGTACCGGAAAGCCTTTCCGGCTGCTCTGCTTATGTGTTCGTGTCACATAAATATCAGGAGATGTCGAGGTACGAACTCGGCAAATCTGCCGGCGTGCTTAAAGTCCTGCCGGACGGACAAATATTCAGTTTTTTGTGAGTTTTTTAATAAGTACCCTTACTTTTAATCATTCTACCATAATTTTTTGTGTTAGTCAATAGGTTTTTGGAAAAAAATCAAGGAAATATTTTTTTTAGAAAAATACGGACAGAGCGCACCAAAATCTCCCGAATTTCCACGCTTTTCGGGCGCGCCTGTCCGTTTTACGTTTACAAATTCTGACTTTGTCCTATAGGACGAACAAGGTACTGCGCCATGGTCTACATCCCACTAACGATGTGAAATCAAAGGTTTTCATTTTCGGCGATAAACTCGATGATGTTTTTGTGTATCACGCCGTCACGCTTTTGCAAGAGCGTATCAAGGGTAAGCAGAAGCTTAGGATAGTTATCCCGAATCATACTGAACGGTCTATATTCGCGCTCCTCCGTTTCTCTGCTCATAATTGTCATCGCAACTTGAATATAACGGTATTCGTTATTAATTCGTGTGATAAAATCACATTCCAATTTTCCAATTCGTCCAACGCTTATTTTATAATTCTTCGCTGAAAGATAAGTGTAAACAATATTTTCAAGAACCGGACCGTAATTGATTCTTGCATCTACATTACGGGAAAAATAAATACCGAGGTCAGCAAGATAGTATTTCTGTTCGCTGCGTAACGCTTTTTTGGATTTAACATCAAAGCGCGGGCATTTATAAATAATTTTCGCATTTTCAAGTATCTTCAAGTAATTGTTCAAGGTTTCAGTGCGAATTTTGATATGCTCCTGTTTATCAAAATAATCCGCTATACTCGAAAGACTTACCGTAGCACCGAAATTGTTGATGATATAGGTCATAACCCTATCAAACACTGAGCGGTTACGAATCTTCTTGTGCTTAACCACGTCTTTTTCAAGAATTTGCGATATAACATCGGTAATATAAGTGTCTTTATCTGCAGGATCGTCAAATTCAAGTGTTTTTGGAAAACCTCCAAAGTGAATATATTCGTTAAACTCTTCAGTTTTGTTTTCTTTGATTTCCTTTCCTAAAAAGGCTTTCATTTCCAGATACTCACGAAAATTCAAAGTAAACATTTCAACTTCAATATACCGCCCTGTCAGTTTGGTGGAAAGCTCACCGCTGAGGAGATAGGAGTTAGAGCCTGTGATGAAAATTGAGAAATTTCCGTCCTCTCTGAAACCGTTAATGACTTCTTCAAATCCGTCAACATTTTGTACTTCGTCAACAAACAGATATTTGAAATCATCATCAGAAATGAGCGCTTCGATGGCAGCTTCCAGAGCATCCGGGGTTTTGATTTTTCTGTTTCCGCGCTTATCAAGATTCAGATATATTATATCTTTTTCGGCAACACCCGTTTTTTTCAGATCATCCATAACCGACAGCAAAAAATATGATTTTCCGCAGCGACGTATGCCCGTAATAACCTTGATTAGGTCACTGTGATAAAAACCGCGAATTTTGTCAATGTAATATTGTCTTTTGTAAACTTTCATTTCCATTATCGGCGCTCCTTTCTATAACCAGTGCTATTATAGCATATATCTTAGTTAATGTCAAGTTAAGGCGGAGTAATTCTTAATTTTTCAAATTTACCCTCGTTAAACGGCAAATATCTGTTTGCTTTTTGTCAAACGCTATTGATACATGCCAATAAACGTAGAAATAATTTTACAGAAAAATACATACAGAGCGCACCAAACGCCACGAATCTCCTCTCTTTTCAGGTAATTTAAAATTGTCTGAAAAAAGACTTGACAGAAACAAAAAGCCGTAGTATAATTAAAAAAATACTTTTTAAACTGTCGATTGAGGGTTAGTAATTGGCTTTAAACGAAAAACAGAGAGCTGTCGGTCGGTGCGAGAGCAGCAAACGCGAAGCTGATGAATGGACTCATGAGGGCGGGAAGAAAGGCCTATTTGCCCGGTAATGCCCGACGGGTTTCTCCCGTTACAGAGAACAGGTGTTTTAAAGCACCTAAGAGTGCATACGTTTTTTCGTATGAAAACAGGTGGTACCGCAGAAGTTTTAAAGCTTTTGTCCTGAGCTTTCAGGGCAGGAGCTTTTTTGTTTTGACTCACTCTGACAGCAGCTTATATAAACGCCGTAACAATTAAATGTCCGGCGGTTTTAAGAAAGGAATGATTATATGAATTCAAAAGGGAGATTCGGAATTCACGGCGGACAGTACATTCCGGAAACACTGATGAACGCTGTAAATGAGCTTGAATCGGCTTACAATAAATATAAAAACGACCCCGACTTTATTAACGAACTCGATTCTCTGCTCCGCGACTATGCAGGCAGGCCGAGCCGTCTTTATTACGCTAAGCGTATGACAGAAGATTTAGGGGGAGCGAAAATTTATCTCAAGCGCGAGGATTTAAATCATACCGGAGCCCATAAAATAAACAACGTTATAGGGCAGATGCTTCTTGCAAAGCGTATGGGAAAGACACGTGTGATTGCGGAAACAGGTGCAGGACAGCATGGAGTCGCAACTGCGACGGTCGCCGCCATGATGGGTATGGAATGTGAGATATTCATGGGACGTACCGATTGCGAAAGACAAGCGCTTAACGTATACCGTATGCGCCTGCTCGGTGCAAAAGTACATTCGGTCGACAGCGGAACCGCAACGCTGAAAGACGCTGTTTCGGAAACATTCCGCGAATGGACTACAAGAATTGACGACACTCATTATGTTCTCGGCTCTGTAATGGGACCTTATCCGTTCCCGGAAATAGTCCGCGACTTTCAGGCGGTAATCAGCCGCGAAATTAAACAGCAGCTTGCTGAGCGCGAGGGCAAACTTCCGGACGCGGTAGTCGCATGCGTCGGCGGAGGTTCAAATGCCATCGGAGCGTTTTATCATTTTATAGGCGATCCGTCGGTACGACTTATAGGCTGTGAAGCGGCAGGACGGGGCACCGATACAAAAGATACGGCGGCAACCATCACAACAGGCCGGCTGGGAATTTTCCACGGCATGAAATCATATTTCTGCCAGGATGAACACGGGCAGATTGCGCCGGTATACTCGATCTCTGCAGGTCTTGACTATCCCGGAGTAGGTCCGGAGCACGCATATCTATACGACTCTGGACGGGCTGAATATGTCGCAGTTACCGATGATGAAGCGGTCGCCGCCTTTGAATATCTTTCACGAACAGAGGGAATTATTCCGGCAATAGAAAGCGCTCATGCGGTTTCGTATGCTATGAAGCTTGCGTCTGCTATGAAAAAAGACCAGATAATTGTAATCAATATTTCCGGACGCGGAGACAAGGACTGCGCGGCAATCGCGCGTTACAGAGGGGAGAATCTTTATGAGTAATATTGCAAAAGCGTTTGATCACGGAAAAGCATTCATACCTTTTATTACCTGCGGAGACCCGTCTCTTGATGTGACCGAAAAGCTTGTTTTTGAAATGGCGAACGCAGGAGCAGATCTCATTGAGCTTGGAATACCTTTTTCAGACCCCACCGCAGAGGGGCCGGTTATACGAGATGCGAGCCTCCGCGCTCTGTCGGGAGGAGTAACCGTTCCGAAAATTTTTGAAATGGTAAAACGTATTAGAAAAACGGTTAAAATTCCGATGGTTTTTATGACGTATGCCAACGTTGTTTTTTCCTGCGGTTTGAAAAATGACAGTCTGAATACTGACGATTCAAAGGCTAATCCCAGAACAGGCAATTCGGAGATTTTCATTTCAAAGTGCAGTGAAATCGGCATTGACGGACTGATACTTCCCGATATCCCATTTGAGGAAAAAGAGGAATTTGACGGTATCTGTAAAAAATACGGCCTCGATCTTATCTCCATGATTGCTCCGACGTCCCATGAACGCATTTCCATGATTGCAGAAAAGGCTGACGGATTCTTATACTGTGTTTCTTCGCTCGGCGTAACGGGAACACGTTCAACTATTACGACAGATATCGGATCTATGATAAAGCTTGTAAAGAAAAGCAAAGACATTCCCTGCGCCGTGGGCTTCGGCATATCTACACCGCAGCAGGCCGCAGAAATATCCGCAGTGGCTGACGGCGTTATCGTCGGCTCGGCAATTGTTAAGCTCTGCGAAAAATACGGCGCTGACTGCATCCCTTACGTTGCCGATTATGTCAAAAGCATGAAACAGGCCATACAGTCAGAATTTTCTCCACACCATTTTATTGACAATTCCGGTATATGACTGAATTATTTTTACAACTTTTGTTGATACATTTTCTTCCGTATAGTCAGGCACAGGAATTCCATAATCTCCGTTCTCATTCATTGACACCGCAGTGTCAACAGCCTGGAGAAGACTTTTTTCGTCTATTCCGGCAAGAACAAAGCACGCCTTGTCAAGCGCCTCGGGACGTTCGGTCGAGGTACGTATGCAAACGGCAGGAAACGGCTCTCCAACAGATGTAAAGAAAGAACTTTCCTCCGGCAGTGTACCGCTGTCCGACACGACTGCATACGCATTCATTTGGAGATTATTATAATCATGAAATCCAAGCGGCTCATGTCTTATAACCCTGGAGTCAAGCTTAAATCCGCTTGACTCAATTCTTTTTCTTGAACGCGGATGACATGAATACAGAATCGGCATATCATATTTTTCGGCCAGTTTATTTATAGCTCCAAAAAGCGATGTAAAATTCTTTTCTGTATCTATGTTCTCTTCCCGATGAGCAGACAGCAGTATATATTTTTTTTGCTGCAATTTAAGCCGATCAAGTATATCGCTTGATTTAATCGCATCGAGATTTTTATGCAGAACCTCGGCCATCGGCGAACCGGTTACATAAGTACGCTCTTTCGGCAGACCGCATTCGTGCAGATATCTTCTTGCATGTTCGGAATACGCTAAATTGACATCAGAGATTATGTCTACTATACGGCGGTTTGTCTCCTCCGGAAGGCACTCGTCTCTGCAGCGATTTCCTGCTTCCATATGGAAAATCGGAATATGCAGGCGCTTCGCCGCAATTGCAGAAAGACAGGAATTCGTGTCTCCGAGAATCAAAAGCGCGTCAGGCTTTATCTCTGCCATAAGTTTATATGAGCAGTTTATAATGGCCCCGACGGTCGCTCCCAAATCATCTCCGGCGGCGTTCATATACACCTCCGGGTCTGCAAGTCCCAAATCACGGAAAAATATGCCGTTAAGATTATAATCATAATTTTGTCCGGTATGCGCAAGTATACAGTCGAAATATCTGCGGCATTTATCAATGACAGCCGCAAGACGTATAATTTCCGGACGAGTTCCGACAATTATTAACAGTTTAAGCCTTCCGTCATCCGCAAATTTTATATCTGAATAATCAAGCTTAATTCCCATTTTGATTCTATATGCCTTTCTCTGCTTTAGTTTTTAAAGTACGGTCGCTTTTTGAAAAAAGCTCCGCAAAAACTTTTAAATTCATTGGACAAACATCCGCGTAGACAAAGTGCAGCTGACACTTGACAGCATAAAAGCCAGAGCCATATTGCTTTCAGTTAAACATTCTCAGAGTATGTATCTGGCTTGTCCGGGTCGAAGCATTCATTTGCCCACATGACGGTAACAAGATTTTCGGTTTCCGAAAGATTTATGATATTATGCGTATATCCGGGCAGAATATGAACTGCTTCAAGCTTTTCTCCGCTTACCTCAAATCTGAGAACTTCATCGGTTCCAATTTTCCGCTGTTCAATTACTCCGTGACCGGAAACAACAATGAAAAATTCCCATTTCGAGTTGTGCCAGTGATTTCCTTTTGTAATTCCCGGTTTAGAAATATTAATGCTGAACTGACCGCATTTTTCAAAACGCATAAGCTCAGTGAAGCTGCCGCGAGAATCGCTGTGCGTTGTAAGCGGCAGTACAACCTTTTCCTCCGGGAGATATGACAAGTATGTTGAATAGAGCTTAGCTGCAAAGCTGCCCTTCGGTATTTCCGGCATTACAAGAGTTTCAGGCTGTTTATTAAACGAGGTCAAAAGGTCGACTATCTCGCCAAGCGTAACATGATGCGTAATCGGCGAAGCACAGTATTTTCCGCCTGGCTGAAGTACAGTCTCTATACCGTCAAAAACACAGTGATGCTCGTTTCCCACAAGCGCGGAAATCATTTCGTCCGTGAGATCATCAATATAAAGCAGCTCGAGCTTCGCCGAACGGTCATTTATCGTTATCGGAATTCCGCGGGCAATATTGTTGCAAAACGTAGCAACGACGCTGTTATAGTTCGGTCTGCACCATTTTCCGAAAAGATTCGGAAATCTGTAAACGAGAACCTTTGCGCCTGTTCTTTCAGAATAGCTAAAGAACAGCTCCTCTCCCGCTTTTTTGCTCTTTCCGTAATCTCCGTCTGCATAGCGTCCGACAAGCGTTGCCTGAATCGACGATGAAAGCATTACCGGACAGGTATTTTTATGCTTTTCAAGAGTTTCTAAAAGCGTTCCGGCAAAACCGAAATTTCCATTCATAAAATCTTCGCTGTTTTCAGGGCGGTTGACTCCTGCAAGATTAAATACAAAATCCGCCTTGGCGCAGTAACGGTCAAGCTCCTCCGGATCTGAATCTATATCATATGTGAAAATCTCATCAATTATCAGTCCGGGATGAGTCTTGTCCTTCCCA
>CABPZV010000113.1 GCA_902462015.1 uncultured Eubacteriales bacterium
ACACCTTTGCCTTTTCTTATTTTATAGTTCAAAGGAGATTTCGGAAATGGAAACAGTTTCAGATTATTTCGGAAGTTTGGTCTTTGATGACAGAGTAATGAAAGCAAATCTGTCGGCGAAGGTCTATCAGTCCCTTAAGAAAACAATTGACGAGGGGGCGCCGCTTGACAGTAATGTAGCAAATGCAGTTGCTTCCGCTATGAAGGACTGGGCGGTAGAACATGGTGCAACTCACTATACACACTGGTTTCAGCCGCTGACCGGAATTACCGCAGAAAAACACGACAGCTTTATTTCACCTGCTCCTGATGGCCGTGTTATCATGGAGTTTTCAGGCAAGGAGCTTATCAAGGGCGAACCTGATGCATCATCTTTCCCATCAGGAGGACTTCGCGCAACCTTTGAGGCAAGAGGCTATACGGCGTGGGACCCGACCTCGTATGCATTTATCAAAGGTAAGACTTTATGCATTCCGACTGCATTTTGTTCATACGGCGGAGAGGCGCTTGATAAGAAAACTCCCTTGCTGAGATCAATGGAGGCACTTAACAAGCAGGCGCTCCGAATCCTGCGTCTGTTCGGAAAGGATAATGTAAAATGTGTCCGTACATCGGTTGGTCCTGAGCAGGAATATTTCCTTATAGATAAAGAACTTTACGATCAGCGCAAGGACTTAATTTTTACAGGACGTACTCTTTTCGGAGCAAAGCCTCCGAAGGGTCAGGAGATGGACGATCATTATTTTGGCGTTATAAAGCCGCGTGTTGCGGAATATATGGATGATCTTAATAAAGAGCTGTGGAAGCTTGGAATACTTGCAAAAACAGAGCATAATGAGGTTGCACCGGCTCAGCACGAACTTGCACCGATATATTCTACGACGAATATTGCAACTGATCACAACCAGCTTACAATGGAGATAATGCAGAAGGTTGCCGCAAGACACGGACTTGTATGTCTGCTCCATGAAAAGCCGTTTGCAGGGGTGAACGGAAGCGGAAAACACAACAACTGGTCAATCGCTACTGACACTGGAGTAAATCTTCTTACACCGGGGGAGACACCGTACGAAAACGCTCAGTTTCTTATCTTTCTCTGCGCGGTAATCAAGGCGGTTGATGATTATCAGGATCTCCTCCGTCTTTCAGTTGCGACAGCCGGAAATGATCACCGTCTTGGGGCGAACGAAGCACCTCCTGCAGTCATATCTATATTTCTCGGTGACGAGCTTACTGCAGTTCTTGATGCGATTGAAAATGATAAGCCATATGCCGGTTCTGAGAAAACTCAGATGAAGCTTGGCGTGCCGGCGCTTCCGAGGTTTTTCCGGGATAACACCGATCGTAACCGTACATCTCCGTTTGCATTTACCGGAAACAAATTTGAATTCCGTATGCTCGGTTCGTCGAACAGCATAGCATGCGCTAATATAATGCTGAACTCAGCTGTCGCCGCTTCTCTTGAACAGTATGCGGATGAGCTTGAGGGTGAAAAGGATTTTGATACGGCGGTACATTCACTTATAAAAAGAACAATAAAAGATCATAAACGTATTATTTTCAACGGAAACGGATACGACGACAGCTGGATTACAGAAGCGACAGAAAAGCGTGGGCTTCTTAATCTCAGAACGACCCCGGATTGTATGGGAAGACTCCTTGACAAAAAGAATGTTGATATGCTTATGCATCAAAAGATATATTCTGAAGCAGAAATTGAATCACGGTATGAAATTATGCTCGAAAATTACTGCAAGGCAGTAAATATCGAGGCTCTTACAATGACGGATATGACAAGAAAAGAAATTCTTCCGGCTGTTGAGGCTTATACTGCAGAGCTTGCATCCGCTGCAGGTGCAAAAAAATCGATTGATTCGGAGATTGACTGCGGTTATGAGAAGCGTCTTATAAAGAAGCTTTCAATGCTTGCTGACAGAATCGATAGTGCTGATGAGGCGCTTGAAAAGAAGATAGCCGAATATAGCACAATTACCGACATTACAGAGGCTTCATGCTTTATACGCGACGATATACTTCCTGCAATGGCAAACCTCCGCGCTGCGGCGGATGAGGCGGAAACGCTTACCGCAGAAAAGTATTGGCCTTTCCCTACATATGGTAAGCTTCTTTTCGGAGTTCGCTGATATGAGCTCCTTATAATCCCTCTGTATTTTTTTACCTTGTATTATATGTCTTTCAGGGATTAGGAGAAGTATTTTATTCTATCAATAATTTAATATAAGGAAGTGGACACATTGACAGTTGAATTTTGGTTTTTAATCGGAGCTGCGCTTGTATTCTGGATGCAGGCAGGCTTTGCTATGGTGGAGACCGGATTTACCCGTGCAAAGAACGCAGGAAACATTATAATGAAAAATCTAATGGATTTCTGTATAGGAACAGTAGTTTTCTCTTTGCTCGGCTATACTATTATGATGGGTGAGGATACGTTGTTTGGTTTGATTGGCTTGCCGAACATGGATCTGTTTACGAATTTCAAAGAGTTTATAGCAAGTCCCGCCGACGGTTCATTTACCGGTGCATCTACATTTGTATTTAACCTTGTTTTCTGTGCAACAACTGCAACGATTGTATCCGGGGCTATGGCGGAACGCACAAAATTTTCCGCATATTGCATATACTCAGGTGTTATTTCTCTTGTAATTTATCCCATTGAGGCGCATTGGATTTGGGGCGGTGGCTGGCTGTCACAGATTGGTTTTCATGACTATGCCGGTTCCTGCGCGATTCACATGGTCGGTGGTATTGCCGCGCTTGTCGGAGCGATCTTTCTTGGCCCGCGTATCGGAAAGTATGTAAAGGATAAAGCGGGAAAGGTAGTCAAGGTCAATGCGATTCCGGGACATTCAATAACTCTCGGCGCACTCGGCGTATTTATTCTCTGGCTCGGCTGGTACGGTTTTAACGGTGCTGCCGCAACGTCTGCATCTGAGCTTGCTTCGGTATTTCTTACAACAACGATAGCGCCTTCGGTTGCTACCTGCGTTACTATGATATTTACATGGATTAAGAACGGTAAGCCGGATGTCTCAATGTGCCTCAATGCTTCACTTGCCGGCTTGGTAGGTATTACCGCCGGATGTGATGCTTTGGATGCAATCGGCGCGGCAGTAGTCGGAGTTGTTTCCGGTATTCTTGTCGTCGTTGTTGTAGAGCTGCTTGATATCAAATTACATATAGACGATCCGGTCGGAGCTGTCGGTGTCCATATGGCAAACGGTATTTGGGGTACAGTCGCGGTTGGCTTACTTGCAAATCCTGATGCTCCTGCCGGACTGGAAGGTTTGTTTTATACAGGATCTTTCAAACAGCTTGGTCTTCAATGTCTTGGTGTAGTCAGCGTTGGAGCGTATGCTGTTGTATTGATGGTGATTACCTTTGCTGTCATCAAAAAGTTTCACGGACTGCGTGCAGCTGCAGAGGATGAGCTTGTCGGTCTCGATATTACCGAACATGGTCTTCCGAGCGCATACCCGGATTTTGTTCCTGCAGTTGACAAATATACTTCTACAGGAATTGGCGATGATATCACGGTAGTTACCGGTGATGTGCCTGAGGCTGAAGCTGTTCCCGTCAAAAAGCTTCCGACTTTCTCGGATGAAACTCCTAAATTTACAAAGATTGAAATCATTTGTAAAGAGGGTAGATTTGAGGTGCTTAAGGACGCGATGAGCAAGCTCGGTATAACCGGTATGACAGTATCTCATGTAATGGGCTGCGGCGTCCAGAAAGGAAAACCCGAATATTACCGTGGAGTTCCGGTGGAAGCCAACTTGCTTCCTAAAGTGCAGGTAGAAATTGTCGTAAGTAAAATACCGGTGCGCAGTGTAATTGAAACTGCCAAAAAAGCTCTTTATACGGGTCATATCGGTGACGGAAAGATTTTTGTGTACGATGTTGAAAACGTTGTTAAAGTTCGTACCGGCGAAGAAGGCTACGATGCGCTTCAGGACGTAGAATAATTCAGAAAGCCGAAGAAAAATTTTATATATTTAATTAAAAGCGTTTGAGTCCGGAGAAGTAGGACGGCATGCCAGCTTAAAGCGAGCGTGGGACGGTGAGAGCCGCGCAGTGAGGCGCCGTCTGAATAACACCGGGCGAGCTGCAAGCTGAAAGGAAAAACCGAGTAGGTGCGCCGTAATATCGCGCGTCAGACGAGCAGGCTTTCAGATGGGAGCCGATTATCGTAAGATAAACCGTCCGGCGTCTGGGCTCCGGACGGGATTTGTCTGTAAATGAGAAACAAAATAGGTGGCACCGCGGGCAGCAGCGCTCGCCCTATTAAAGGCTGATAATTAATACTGCTCAATGCACAGAGCATACTTCGGAGGATTATCAATTATGTGTTCTATTATGGGTTACTGTGACGGCGGCGCCTCTTTTTGCGACTTTAAAAAGGGCTTTGACCGTACGATTTCAAGAGGGCCGGATGACAGCCGTATAATCGATACAGGCAAAGGGCTGCTTGGTTTTCACCGCCTTGCAATTATGGGACTTCATCCTGAGGGCATGCAGCCTTTTGAACTTCATGGCAGCTATATTGTCTGCAACGGTGAGATATATGGTTTTGAAAAATTAAAAAAAGAGCTGTCGGCAGATTACTCTTTTGTGAGCGAATCCGACTGTGAAATTTTGCTTCCTATGTATGAAAAATACGGTACTGACATGTTCGGTATGCTGGATGCGGAATTTGCAATGATTATCTATGATGCAGTACGGGAATGTTATATTGCAGCTCGCGATCCTATAGGAATACGTCCGCTGTATTTCGGTTACGATAAAAACGGCGTAATTATCTTTGCGAGTGAAGCCAAGAATCTTGTCGGACTTGCTGAAAAGATTATGCCGTTTCCTCCGGGGCATTACTATGCTGACGGAAAATTTGTCTGTTATTCTGATATAGCATCGGTTGAGGCGTATTCCGGAGATGATCTCGAAACAGCCTGCAGGAAAATTCACGATAAGCTTGTTGAGGGAATACGCAAGCGGCTTGTAGCTGACGCTAAGGTGGGTTTTCTACTGAGCGGAGGTCTGGATTCATCACTTGTCTGTTCGGTTGCCGCAAAGCTGACCGGAAAGCCTATCCGTACGTTTGCAATCGGAATGAACGAGGATGCCATCGATTTAAAGTATGCAAAACAGGTTGCCGATTATATCGGAAGCAACCACACCGAGGTAATTATAACAAAAGAAGATGTACTTTCTTCATTGGACGAAGTAATTCACCTTCTCGGTACATTTGATATTACAACAATCCGGGCGAGCATGGGCATGTATCTGCTGTGCAGGTATATTCATGAAAATACAGATATACGTGTACTTCTTACTGGGGAAATCTCGGATGAGCTGTTCGGTTATAAATATACGGATTTTGCTCCGTCTGCGGAAGCTTTTCAGCGGGAGTCTCAAAAGCGTATAAGGGAGCTGCATATGTACGATGTTCTTCGTGCAGACCGCTGTATTTCGGTTAACTCGCTTGAAGCCCGTGTGCCTTTCGGCGATCTTGATTTTGTTAAATACGTTATGTCGATAGATCCGGAAATGAAGCTGAATAAATATGGAAAAGGAAAATACCTGCTCCGTCATGCTTTTGAAGGGAATTATCTTCCTCACGATATTTTATTCAGAGAAAAGGCTGCTTTTTCAGACGCTGTCGGGCATTCTATGGTAGATTATCTTAAGGCGTATGCAGAAGCGTATTATTCAGATTCTGAATATGAGAAAAAACGTGCAGGATATACTCATGCAATGCCTTTTACAAAGGAGTCTCTCCTTTACCGTGAAATATTTGAAAAGTATTATCCGGGCCAGTCGGAGATGATAGCAGATTTCTGGATGCCTAATAAGGATTGGGAAGGCTGCAATGTAGATGATCCGTCGGCGCGCGTCCTTTCAAACTACGGAGAATCGGGCAAATGACGATTACACTTAAACGGCAGACCTGAATTTTGTTGAATAGTCCTTATTAATAAAATATAGCGTATAGCGAGGAAGCATTTCATACTTTAAAATGAAAAAGACCTGTATACCTACTATTTATAATGTATTAGGTATACAGGTCTTTTATATGATTATTAATTGCACGGTAAGTATTAGTTATCGATTCAAATTTGCTGATCGCGGTAAGTTTGCTTACAGTTTGTCTGCATTATCCAAAAAACAAGGTCAGTACGGAATTTAAAGCTTATCAGAAAGCATATATCCCTTACCGCGTACCGTTACAATCATCGGGTTTCCAAATACCGCTTCCAGTTTTTCACGCAGAAAGCGGATATAAACATCGACAATATTGCTTTTTCTGACGGATGTTCTTCCGTTATAAAGTGCATAAAAAGCCTCTTCGCGGCTTACCGGAACGCCCTGATTTTGAACGAGCAGCTGAAATAGTCTGAATTCCTGCTCTGTAAGAATTGTGCTTTCTCCGCGGAAATGAATGCATTTTTCTGCTTCATCGATTTCTATGCGGCCTTGTTTTATTTTGTCGGTTAGCTTGCATACTGTTTTTCGGAACAGCATAATAGAAAACGGTCTTTGCAGGAAAACATAATTATTCGTTTTTTCGGTTTCGCTCGGGGCTTTGGAAGTTATTTCATATAACGGTCTTTTAGAAAAAATTATAACCGCATCAGAAAATTCATTTGTTTTATATATTATGTCTTTCCCGGCAGTGTCAGCGTCGGCAATCAGAAGCGTATGCATATCCTGGAAAGTAAGAAGAGATTTAATCTGCGCTTTGA
>CABPZV010000114.1 GCA_902462015.1 uncultured Eubacteriales bacterium
TGCGGAGCCGACGGTCATTTATACGGCTCGGTCACCTCGAAGGATTTGCAGGAGGAGCTTGAAAAGCAATGCGGTATAAAAATCGACCGCCGCAAAATCGATATGAACACGGTTAAGGCGTACGGAAGTTATGCTTTTGACGTAAAGCTTTATCCCGGAATTGTTGGAAAAATCAATTTAATTGTCGCAGAGAAATAATAAAAAAGTTATTGTATTTGGGTTTTCCCATTTGTATTACGGAGATTAAATATTATTATGGAATTTCATGAGGCGCAGAGACAGCTGCCTGTTTCTATCGAAGCAGAGCAGTCAGTTCTTGGCTCAATTCTTATAGACCCCGACAGCTTAAATCAGGTTGCCGATATACTGACGGCAGAATCCTTTTCCACCGATGATCACCGGGAAATCTGGCTTGCAATAAAAGAGCTGTATCTTCATGACAAAAATATAGACGTTGTAACACTCATCGACATGCTTGTCAAGCGCGGCGTTTATAAAAACGACGAACAAGGGCGTACTTATATTAAGGTTCTTGCTGAAATTGTTCCTACATCGGCGAATATTAAAGATTATGCTGCAATCGTAAGGGACAAAAGTCTGCTTCGGCAGCTTATCGAAGCATGCGGCGAAATTTCCGAGAATGCTTATACTGCCCAGGACGATGTCGGGACGATTCTGGAACAGGCCGAACAGCGGATTTTTCAGATTGTGCAGGGTAACGGCAATAAAAATTTTGTACATATCAAGGATGTTCTTGTAAGTGTTTATGATTATCTGCGGAAAATCAATATAGATCCGGAATCTATGAAGGGTATCCCGACAGGATTCACCGATCTTGATAAGGTTCTGATAGGTCTTGGGGATTCTGATCTGGTGCTTGTCGGAGCGCGTCCCGGAATGGGAAAAACATCGTTTGCTCTTAATATTGCGGCCTCAGCCGCGCGGACGACAAAAAAAGCGGTAGCAGTTTTTTCGCTTGAAATGTCGTGTGAACAGCTTGTTCAAAGGATGCTTTCAAGCGAAGCTCTGATTGATACTTATGTAATGAGAAACGGAAATCTTTCGGGAGAGGATTGGAAAAATCTTGCTCATGCGGCTTCGATGCTCTCGGAGTGCGATATATGGATTGACGATACTACCGGGATTACAGTTACTGGAATGAAAGCGAAGCTTCGCAGGCTTAAAAATCTTGGAATGGTCGTCATAGATTATCTCCAGCTGATGGCGGCGGACCGTAAAACGGATAACCGCGTGCAGGAGGTTGCGGATATCTCGAGAAATCTCAAGCTGCTTGCTAAAGAACTGCATGTTCCTGTAATTTGCTGTGCTCAGCTTTCGCGTGCAACCGAACAGCGGACAGATAAAATTCCTATGCTTTCGGATCTTCGCGATTCCGGTGCAATTGAACAAGATGCGGATATTGTCATGTTTCTTTACAGACCGGAATATTATGGTGACTCTAAAGAATCAAAGGGCGGAAGCGTCGAAATTCCGCAGAATATTGCGCAGGTTATTGTAGCTAAAAACCGTCACGGCTCAACTGGTAAAATTGACATGGGCTGGTTCGGGCAATATACTAAATTTACCTCGCTTTCAAATATGAGCGAACAGAAGAATTAAAGAAATTTCCGCAGAATAGATGAATGGAAGCTTGTTGTGGGTAATAAGAATTTTTGCGAGTGCTTTGAAGATGCAGTCATTGCGTCGATTGACAAATTTGGTATGATTAAAAAAGACGGCCGGCTGCTTATCGCTTTTAGCGGAGGAGTTGATTCCGCCGTACTTTTATATGTACTTTATAGGCTGGCAGACCGATATGGTATTCAGCTCGGCGCTTTTCATTTGAATCACGGAATTCGTGGCTTTGAGGCTGACAGAGATGAAGCTCACTGCAAAAAGGTTTGTTTGGATTTGGGAGTGGCGTATTTTTCTGAAGCTGTAAGCGTACCCGGCTATGCAAGAGAACATGGGATGGGTGAGGAGGAGGCGGCAAGAGAACTCCGTTATAAATTTCTCGCCGAATGCTGCAGACAAAACGGATATGACAGCATTGCAACGGCACATCATGCTGACGACAATCTTGAGACTGTTATTTTCAGGTTAACGAGAGGAACGGGTATGCGCGGACTTTGCGGAATTCCTCCTGTCCGGTCCGAGCAAGAAATCAGAGTTATTCGCCCGCTTATTGAAGCCACAAGGGACGATATAATAAAATACGCTGAAATAAATAAAATTTCTTTTGTTACCGATAGCACAAACAGCGATGAAAAATATTCCAGAAACCGGATTCGTAAATTTGTCATCCCTGAACTAAAAAAAATCAATCCTTCTGTTGTTTCTTCCGTGACAAGAATGTCACGCTGCTTTTCTGAGAATTGTGAAGCTCTTAATACATTTGCAGAGATGCCTGACTCTGTATATGGCGCGGCGGGAATACCGGATGCTGTTTTACGGGAGAGGCTGTTAAATGAGTATCAGAACTACACCGCGAATAAAGGCATGATGCTGGAAACCGTTCATATTGACGCGCTTCTTGGTCTTTACAGGAGGGGAAAGCTTTGGGACAGAATTTCTCTTCCGGGCAGAGTCACGGCGGTAAAAACAAGAAACGGTGTTGAATTTTCTGACGGCAAAGAGGTAAGTATAAAAAGTGCGTTTGTGCCTGATCAGAAAATAAAAATTCTGCCTGGACTTACATTTCTCTCGGATAATAAACATACTGGCGGAGCAATATTTTTGAAAACCCGCTCTGAATGCGATGCGAGCAGGGATTTTAAGGAATTTTCTGAGGAAGATATAAATATAAAAAAAGGTCGCATAAATATTTACAAATTATCAATACACATTTATGTAAATTCTGATAAACTAAAAAAGAATATTTATGCACGCGGAAAAACAGATGGAGACCGCATTTTCAGCGGCGGAATGAACAAACGTCTGAAAAAACTTTATCAACAAAAGAAAATTTCGCCGTCCGATAGAAACTCAATCCCGGTTATCTGTGACGATGAAGGAATTATCTGGGTTCCCGGTGTTGCTGTGCGCGATGGACTCTGCCCTGATAATATAGCAAATGGCTTATGGGCGGAACTTTTTTATCTGTCTTCGGACGTTTGTAATATTTTTTTAACTGAAAAAAATCAGAACAGACATTTTCAGGTGAAAGGAAAATACCTTTTATGGCAATAATAAATGATGATATCGACAGAGTGCTTGTGAGTGAGCAGAAAATAGACGGTATTGTGAGAAGAATTGCTGCTGCGATTGACAACGACTATAAGGATGATGGTGCTAAGCTTGTACTGCTTGGTATACTTAAGGGCTCTGTTGTGTTTATGGGAGATCTCATGAAGCGTATTACGCTGCCGGTTGAAATTGATTTTATGAAGGTTTCGTCTTATGGAAAAGGTACAAAAACCTCCGGCAGAGTTAATATTATTCTTGATATACACCGTACTGATTTATCCGACTGCAATATTCTTATAGTAGAGGATATTATCGACAGCGGAAGAACCCTCTCTTATCTTACTGATTATTTAAAGCTGAAAGGCGCAAAAAGTGTAAGAACCTGCACGCTTCTCGATAAGCCGGAACGCCGGGAGGTCGATTTTGAACCGGACTATGTCGGAGAACAAATTCCGGACGAATTTGTTGTGGGGTACGGACTTGATTATGATGAGAAATATCGTGCTCTTCCATACATCGGAATATTAAAAGAATCGATATATGGAAAATAAAAAATTATCTGTACTTAAAATAACAGGTTAAGTACACTATATATTGTATAAGCTATATAAAACTGCATTATGAAGATTCTGCCCAGGGGCGGAAGAAAACTTTTTTATAGGGGGGTCACATGAAAAAAAATTACAGCGCTCTGATTTTTTGGGTTTTGCTTACTGCTGTGATATTGATTGCTGCTTCGGTTTTGCTTAAGGATATGGATACAGAGACAATCTCTTACAGCAATGTTGTTGAACTGTTTAGAAATGAAGAAGTCAAAGAATTTGAGATCGATGAAAATAATAATATGACGATTCTCAAAAATGACGATACATTGGTAAGCTATAAGCTGCGCAGTCTTGAGCTTTATTATCTCGATTTGAATGATATGGTGCTTGACCAGGCGGAACGCGGAGTCATTCAAAGATATGACCTTCCTGCCCCGATTGATATCCCGTGGTGGGTAAGCTTTCTGCCGTATATTGTAATGATCGTCCTTTTCATAGTGCTTTGGGTGTTTGTAATGAATCAGGCTTCCGGACGGGGCGGTAAGTTTAATAATTTCGGTAAGGCACGTGCAAAAATCGGAAGTGATGAAAAGAAAAAGGTTTATTTCCGCGACGTTGCCGGTGCGGATGAGGAAAAAGCAGAGCTTGTGGAAATTGTGGATTTTCTTAAAGATCCGTCGCATTTCAGCAAGCTTGGAGCAAAAATACCACACGGAGTTCTTCTTGTCGGTCCTCCCGGTACGGGTAAAACATTGCTTGCCAAGGCTGTCGCAGGCGAAGCCGGGGTACCTTTTTTCTCAATTTCGGGTTCTGATTTTGTGGAAATGTATGTAGGTGTAGGAGCTTCCCGTGTGCGTGATTTATTCGACACGGCTAAGAAGCATCCGGCCGCAATTATATTTATTGATGAAATTGACGCGGTAGGTCGTCATAGAGGTGCAGGTCTCGGCGGCGGACATGACGAGCGTGAGCAGACGCTGAACCAGCTGCTTGTAGAAATGGACGGATTTGGGTCTAACGACGGAGTAATTGTAATGGCTGCTACGAACCGTCCGGATATTCTTGACCCTGCGCTTTTGCGTCCGGGTCGTTTTGACCGTCAGATTACAGTCAATTATCCGGATATTCAAGGTCGGAAGGATATTCTTGATGTTCATGCAAAGGGGAAACCCTTTGAGCGCGATGTTGATTTTTATACAATTGCACGCAGTACAACCGGATTTACAGGTGCGGATCTTGCCAATCTTTTAAATGAAGCGGCTCTTCTTGCCGCTCGACGCGGAAAATCCCTTATCGGTATGAATGATATTGAGGATGCGATGATTAAAGTAATGGTAGGTCCGTCTAAAAAGTCAAAGGTTGTAAATGAGCGCGACCGTAAGCTTACTGCATACCATGAAGCAGGCCATGCAGTAGTAACCTTTGCTATTCAGCCGGAAACGCCGGTACATCAGATTTCGATTATTCCAAGCGGCCGGGGTGCGGGCGGATATACTTTATCTATTCCAAAGGAAGACCGTTCTTACATGTCTAAAAATGATATGCAGAACGAAATTGTCACTTTGCTGGCCGGACGGATGGCCGAAAAACTTATTATGGGTGATATTTCAACCGGAGCGTCTAATGATATTCAGCGCGCAACTGGAATCGCCCGCAATATGGTCACAAGATACGGTATGAGTGATGACCTTGGACCAATTGTATACGGCAGCGAACATTCGAGCGACGAGGTTTTTCTGGGGAGAGATTTCTCTTCCGGAAGGAACTACTCCGAGGAGACTGCATCGCTGATTGACAATGAGATTAAACGTATTATCGGAGACGCATACAAAACAGCTGAAAATATTCTTCGTGAGAAGATGGATAAACTGCATTTTATTGCACAATTCCTCATTAAGGATGAAATTATGGATGAAGAGCAGTTCAAGGCTGCTATGACCGGCAATCCTACAGTTGAGGAGCTTGAAGAGATGCTTTCCGAGCGCAGACGGAGAAGTAATCGCGAAAACGAGGAAAAGGCAAAACGTGATGAGGAAGAGCGCCTCCGCCGCGAAGAAGAGGAAAGAAAACGGCTTGAAGCCGAGGCTCAGAAGTCATTTGGAATTTATCGACCGGAAAATATTAAAGGGGATTATAATGGAACCCAGATAGAAAAAAGTGATTCTGAAATTGACACAGCTTCTGAAGATACAAAGTCAGCGGCTGGAGAAACTAAAGATGAGCCTACTGATTCCGCCGGAGATTCGGAAAAAGATAAAGAAAAACACGATGAAGAATAGTATCTGATTGTACTTCAAAAGCATGAGAATGATATTTATCTCTTTAATTTTGTCTGGAAGTTAGATCTTTCAGACAAAATTTTTGTGTACTGTAAAATATCCGGTATATCAGGAGATAAAGCTTTTTGGATTTAAATCTTTATGAAGGGATTTATATATGATGGAACAGGAAAAATTAAGCAGCTATTATGATGATATTGTGTCTGAATGTGTCCGAATATTTGAAAATAAAACTACAGATTACGGTCCGACATGGCTTTTTTTCCGAATAGAATCTTTTATCGATCAGCTGTGGATTAAGGCAAAACGAATTAGAACCCTTGAGGAAAACGGGGGTATCTCGTTTGTAAATGAGGGTCGTGAGGATGAATATATTGGAATTATAAATTACGGAGTTATTTTGCTTATGAAAATGGAAAATACGGATTTATTTCCAGATTCAGATGAGATAGTCGAAAATACAGAATTATATCGTCAGACAGATGCTTCCGAAATGACGGAAATGTACAGAAAAGCTTTCGGCAATGTTAAAAAGCTTATGGAGCGTAAAAATCATGACTACGGCGCGGCTTGGACTGAGATGCATATTCATTCTATTACAGATCAAATTATAGTAAAGATCTTTCGTATTAAAAATATTATATCAAATAAAGGAAGACTTATTGCTTCAGAGGGAATAGATGCTCAGATTTCAGATATAATAAACTATTCGGTTTTTGGTTTGCTGAA
>CABPZV010000115.1 GCA_902462015.1 uncultured Eubacteriales bacterium
CCGCCTTTTCTGCCGACGGTATAGCACCGATGTACTTTGACGCCGTTTATTATCTCATCTCTTCTCTGGCCGTCTTTATAGTCTTCGTATATTTCGCCTATCGGATAATTAGGTAAACCGGTTATAACAAATACTTCATGTCCACCCTTAGCAAGCTCTTCACAAATATCAGTAATTCTAAAAGGCTCCGGATAATAATACTGACATATAACTAAAATTTTCATTTTATAACTGCCTCTTTTTTCTTATCCCCTGCTTCAGCCCTCTCTATCTCACCCGTACCGCCCTCAACAACACCATCATGTTTTAAAACCGATACAACCGTTCCGAAAAAACAGCGGCAGTCGAAAATAAAACTTTGTTTCTTCACATACTCGCCGTCAAGCTTTGCCTTGTCTGTAATTTCAAGCTCATCGCGTCCGTTGATTTGTGCCCATCCGGTAAGTCCGGGCTTTACGTTGTTTGCACCGTATTTATCGCGCTCTGCAATTAAATCCTCCTGATTCCACAGCGCAGGACGGGGGCCTATAACGCTCATACTGCCTTTCAAAATACACCAAATCTGAGGAAGCTCATCCAGACTTGTTTTTCGTAGTATACGCCCGACTCTGGTTATATACTGATCGGGCTTGATAAGCAAATGAGTCGGCATATCATGAGGAGTGCTCATTTTCATGCTTCTGAATTTGTAAAGTGAAAAATATGTAAGCTGTCCGTTCTTTTTTTGTCCGACTCTCTTCTGAGTAAAAAATACAGGTCCCGGATCGTCTATCTTAATCGCAATGGAAATAAAAAGCATTGGTACTGCAAGTACAACAATTCCAATAAATGATAAAATAATATCTGTCAGTCTTTTTATAAAAAGTTTATACAATACCATCCGCCTCCGCATAAAAAGTGATTAAAATAATTGTTTCTGCAGCTTTTAAATCTGTTTCTGTCTGCAAAGCATTTCCCTGCGTATTACGGTGCAGGCCTCCACCTCTGTTTTAGGTTTTACAAAAGCTCCGGACATCACAGCCGCCCCAATGTCGATGTGACAGCCTTCAGATACAATTGTATTGTGATTTACGACAGCTCCCATAGAGATATAAGATGCTTTACCGATTATCGTATTTGCATGAACCCCGGCAAGCGGTTCTATCACAGCGCCTTTTTGAATATGTGCCGACGGTGAAACATACGCTCTTGGAGATATAAGTACAGGAACTATAAACGGAGTTTCCTCCTCTATTCTTCTAAGCAAATTTATACGAACCTCAGGATTTCCGATTGCAATAACTGCGAAAGAATATTGTCTAACAAAACTTTCCATATCGCTGATTTTGCCTATAGCTTCCTCATGATAGTCATCCGTTTCTGCTCCATACCTATCGTCGAGAAAATCGATTTTCTGAAAACTCCCCATTTCCAAAGCGATCTCTTTTACCACAGTACCATAACCACCAGCGCCGAGAATCAACAAGTTTCTGTTCATATCGCCACGCTCCCATAATCACTGTCAACCGGTCTTTCTAAAGAAACAGATACATTTTTGATTTCACTGCCGAATACAAGGCCAATATCTGCAAGCATCTTCCTGCGATTTGATTCAAGTCTGCCATTATTATGTTGGCGCTCCTGTGCCCGAATCCATTGTCCTGTTCTGTACCCGTCGGGTGAAATGTAGCTGCCCGACCATTTTTTGCTGCCGAGAATAATCAAATAGTCTTTAGCATGCTCATAGCCCTCCAGCCATGCCTTTTCGCATAGATTCCAAACCATCCCGATTTTATCAAGTCTGTCAACTTGTTCAGCGGTCAGGTTACAATACCTGCTCGGATTATTGCGTTTGCTTCTTTGATTGGACATCCAAGTGCCGAGGGCATAGCCGTCCTCACATACAAAATCGGATGAAACAGAAAGATGACCATGCTCTTTAAAATATCGCTCAGCATGGGCAAAGCCAATCTCCCATGAATTTTCCGGATTCCAAACCATTCCGATTTTGCCAAGTCTGCTGATTTGTTCCTCCGACAACATGCCCTGCTTTCTGAGCTTCCTCTGCCGCTGTATCCACAAATTCAAATTCCTTCCGCTTTTAGTGACATAACTTTTTTGTACTCTCAAATGTCCGTTCTCTGCAAAAAAACTACGGGCTTCTTCAAATTGTTCTTCCCACGCCCTGTTCCTGCTATTGTAACTCCGGTTTTGCCAATTCATTCCGATAGCTTCCAAGCGCTTTACCTGTTCTTTTGTCAATACTTTATCTTTTCGATTGCCCGTATAAATCTGACGTTGCTCATTAATCCATTTTGAAAGCCATACTCCGTCCGCCTTATACTTCACGGGAATATTAAGGTTTCCGTGTTCTTCATAATAAGCTTTTGCCAGTGCATACCGCACTTCCCATGAATCGGGCTTTTGCCATACCATTCCGATGTCATCAAGCTGCCTCTGCTTTTCAGCGGAAATCGTATCTCTCCCGTGCTCACGTTTTCCGGCAATCCATCTGCCCAGTCTAAAACCTGAAGGCGCGACATATGCCGCAGGAACATTAAGATTACCAAGCCGATCAAAATATTTTACCGCCTCAGCGTATCCTTTTTCCCAGGCAAGTTCGTTTCTGTCCCTCCACTCCATTCCGATTGAATCCAAGCGGCGAATTTGGTCATCTGTAAGTTTTAAACCGGCGCCCTTTCCGCTGCGCAGTGTACGCTGTTTGCGAATCCACATACCGATTTTAAGCCCCTTAGGGGAACAATAGCTGCACGGTATCTTCAAATTTCCATGTGAGCGGTAATACTCCATACACTCTGAAAAATTTTCCTCCCAGAGATAATCCGGTACATCCCATATCATGCCAATCCTGTCAAGCAAAGCAATTCGTTCTTTGGTAAGATATGACTGCTGAATACCACTTTTTCGGTATGTACGCAGACGGCAGATCCAAGCGCCTATATCAACTCCATCATCCGTCACATCATGCACCTTTGTTTCTAAATTACCATGCTCGTTATAATATCGTTCTGCAGCTGCATAATACCGCTTCCATGATAAGTCCCGGATACTTCCCCAATACATTCCGATATCTTCAAGCTTTTTTATGCGTGTTTCATCTAAGCTTCCGAACTGCTCTCCTCTATATATCTTCCGCTGTGTAAAAATCCAATTACCCAAAGCATAACCTTCGTCAGTCTTAAATCTCCGTGGAACATCGAGATGTCCGTGACATTCATAATATTTCTGAGCGCATGCGTACATCATATCCCACGAGGCTGTAAGTGTGTCATTTAACCGTTCGAAAAGTATCCGTGCATCACATAGCTCGTCATTAATCATAAAATGTTCATTTACGATTTCTCTGTCAATTCCTAAATAGTGATAATAATTCACAGCAGCTCGTATTTCCTGTTCAACAGCGTCAATACTATACAAATTTTCAATATTGTTTACAATATCAAATATTACAGGTGTTTTTGTACTGCTTGCGGACAAAGCACGTCCAATTTGCTGTTTATATATAATAGGTGAAACAGTCGGACGAAACAATATAACTCCGCATACACCGTCTATATGGACACCCTCATTTAGCATATCGATACAAAAAAGAAGTTTTAAATGTTTACTGTCATCTTTTTTGAACTCGGCAAATGCTCTGCTTGTTTCCGTATCATCTGAATATGCTGAATAAACATGCGGTTGTTTATCAACTTTTGCAAACCATTCGGATGAATGAGAAATCATTTCTTTCATATGTTCGGCATTTGCACAAAAAACAATGTACCTGCCAGTTCTGTCGGTCATATGCCGCGCAAAAATCTCGTCAAGCCCGTCTGCCTTATCAAGAGCCCGCCGAAGAGCTTTCAAGCATTTCTCAGCCTCATCACGTACAGCTTTACTTTTAGCATTTTTAATCCGACGCTGATAAACTTCCAGATGATTTTGGTAAGAAAAAACAGAGAGAATATATTTCGGAGAACTGAGAATTCCTCTTACAATCGCCTCGCCAAGTGTCATTTCAGAAGCAACATTTCCATCAAACAATTCATCTGACATATTTCTCTGATTGTCTAGATAGCGCACGGCTGTCGCCGAAAGACCAAGAATCATTGCTTCAGGAAAAACTTGCAGAAGATTGCGTACTCCCTGTCCCCACATTTCAGCGCCGCATCGATGAAATTCGTCGAGAATAATAAAGTCCGGATTTATTTTTTTAATATCAGTTATGCTCATATTCATAAGCCTTGCATACGTGTAAAACTTAATATTCTGCGGTACAAATCCGTCCGATACGCTTTTTAGATTCTCTATTTGCGTTTTGAAAATATATTCGGACGGTGACAGCCAGCACACAGACGACTCCGGAAATTCCTCACACAGCTTAAATCCAATAAAAGATTTTCCGGTACCTGTAGGATGAATGACTGCAGCTTTTCCAGTCTCCTTCATTAAATTAAGAGCCACTTCGTAAGCAGTTTGATTGTATTCAAATAATTTAATACTCATATGCGGCTCCTTTCAAAATAATAATTAATCAGCAGATATATTAAAGTATTACAGCATTCTTAAGGCAGTAAAAATACCTGAAGCCTTCGTTTTAATATACAATACTTGTCATCGGCAACATATTTTTCTATTCATAAAAAATGGATTTATGAGCAAACTAAAATGTAAAGATACATTCAAATATTCTTTATTAAATTTTCGTAGAGTAAACTCCTTGACGAAAAAACAGGGATAAACCTATGCTTTAGCAACAGTTTATCCCTGTTTTTGACGGAAATTGTGACGGCGAATTTTTCCTATATACAGCCCACTATAGGCTGAAGCTTTTCCATATTGCTTCGTTTTAGCTCAAGCGATGAATGTACATACTTATCTAAGGTTATTTTCACACTTGAATGACCAAGTATTTCACTTAGTGTTTTAATATCGAATCCTATTTCGACACATCTTGTAGCGAAAGTATGTCTTAGAGAATGAAAATTAGCGTCTTCTATACCGCCCTCGGCAAGATAGGCTTTAAACTTATTTTGCATAGTTCTTGGTTCGACATGTTGTGTACATTCACCTGATAATACAAATGCATTCGGATTAGCGACAAAAGGACGCAGTTTCTCAGTAAGAAACTCAGGCAATGGTATTGTTCGGATGGCAGAAGAGCTTTTGGGTTCGGTAATAATAATGTGTGTTTTATGAGTAGAATATTCATTTTCATATTGAATCCTTTGCATAGTATGAATAACTTTTAATGTGCTATCTGTAAAGGATATATTTTTCCACTGCAAAGCACAAAGCTCTCCAATTCTGATTCCGGTATAAAGACAAATATATATTCCCAGCTTGTAACGATCAATATCTTTCAATAATACAGACGTTAATTTTTTTTCTTCATAATTACTTAATACACGCATTTCACGGAAGCTTTTTTTTATGCTAATATCTGAAAAATTACATATTACCGGGACATTGCAGCTCTGGGCATATCGAAATGATTCCTTTATAATTACCAGTATATCATTCGCCATTTTTGGAGATATTCCTCCGCTATTATCCAGCTTACCGGAGGTTAATTTATGATGTACGAATTGTTCCATAAGCGCAGTACTAATTTTATTAATCGGATATCTGCCAATTTCAGGGGAAATATGATTATTTACAATATTCCGGTATCGAATGTAGGTTGATTCTTTTACAGATATTTTTTTCCTATATAGCCATTCTTTAAGCCAGAAATCATATTTGTTAAAATCGATTGATTGTGAAGCTGAGCGAATTATACAATTTGATTCAGTCTTTGCCTGAATAAGCTTTTCTCTTACACCACTGTAGCTTTTAGCATATATATATCCATATTTAGCTTTTCCGTCTGCATCGTATGAATTAATATATCTGCCTTCCCATCTGCCGTCTTTGCGTTTATAAATGTTTTCACCTTTTCTTGCCATACTAATTCATTCCTTTCCATATATTCAGTGACGGTCAATTTGACGGAGAAAATCAGAAAATGTAATGAGATTAAATACCAAAACAGCGCTAAAAAACATTTTATTATGACTAACTGTTATAATTTATTGGTATTAATTTAATGATTTTACATTTTTTATCTTGACAAATTGACTATTACCATGTAAAATATATAAATACATAAAGATAGTGACTTTCGTCAAGGAGTTTACTCTACGAAATAATTATACATCTAAATGTAATATCCAGCAGTATCTTATTTGGTAAAATATACTGTATATTACATCACATGAGATTCAGCAATTAGATTTATCAGAAAATATATAAAATGCATATACAAAAAGGCTCCACATATGAAAAAACGATTTTTTCATATGTGGAGCCTTCTGAATACGCCAGGTTTTACACATTGCAAAACAATATTTTCACCTCAATAGAATATAGGAAAAGAGAAAAGACAAATAAAAGACTTGATACAGTGTTTTTAAGGTTTTTTTGTAAAGAGATAGCGAAAAAGATTCAACTTCCAACGCATACTCAGTAACTTTTGCAAAGAAAAAGCCCTACACACAAATTGCATGTAGAGGCTCTTTAGTGGCTCCCCGTGCTGGGCTCGAACCAGCGACATCATGATTAACAGTCATGCGCTCTACCGACTGAGCTAACGAGG
>CABPZV010000116.1 GCA_902462015.1 uncultured Eubacteriales bacterium
CATCTTGCCTAAGTTATATAGACGTCGAATTTCATTATTTTTTTACTGCCGCAAGGCATCAGAATGAGGATTAAAATGACAAGAACCAAAGAAAAAACTATAAAAATCGCAATATGCGCAATTATGATTGCTCTCGGAACCGCTCTTTCATTTATTAAGCTGTATGATTCTCCCCTGGGAGGATCAGTAACTTTGTTTTCTATGACGCCGATTCTGTTTATAGGATTCAAGTACGGTCCTGCATGGGGATTTAGTTCAGCCTTCGTATATTCTATTCTTCAGCTTCTTTTTGGACTTTCTGCAGTAACATATGTTCCAACGCCGACAGGAGTAGCCGTATGTATTATTCTTGATTATATTATAGCTTTTACAGTTCTTGGTATTACAGGATTCTACAAACGAAAAAAAATAAATCTTCTGACTGTAATAATCGGCTCACTTAATGCCTGTATACTTCGTTTTATATCGCATTTTTTATGCGGCGGAATTATATGGTATGAAATTACAAAAAACGGAGCATGGAATGACACTGTTTTTAAATACTCAAAATGGATGTATTCATTTATTTACCAGTGCTCTTATCTTGCTCCGGAAACGATTCTGGTTCTTGCCGCCGCGCCGGTAATACTTTTTACTTTAAAATATTCAGATAAATATTAATAAGTGTCGGAATTTCCGCTCTTGACCGGCAGGTTTCAGATACTTGGCTATGAACTTCCATGGTTTCGGTTTGTTTTCAGTTCGATAAGGATAAAAGCTCGTTATTTAGCGTTTGTAAATGAAATCGGCAGTTTAACAGTCAACGCTTTGGCATGCAAACATTTGCTATTGTTTTAAAAAATAGAATATAAATTTATACAAAAGTGTTGAACATTAGACTAAAAAGATGTATAATAACTTTTATATGTAAATAAAATAGGAGTTCCATACCATGCTACATCAATTACCGCTGAAACCAGCAAACATTCTTATACCATCTAAAAATCCGGAATATTTCTCAACAATAGCCTGCGATCAATTTACTTCTGAACCGGCATATTGGGAAAAAGTTTCGGAAATTACCAAAGGAAAAGTCTCTGCTTTTCATATCACACTTCCCGAGATTTACCTGGAAAACAACAATGACAAACGTATTCTTGACATCAACAAGAAAATGAATGAGTACCTTGAAGATAAAGTATTTACCGAATATAAAGACGCGATGGTCTACGTTGAACGGACACTTTCAAACGGTAAAATACGCCGCGGAATCGTAGGAGCAATTGACCTTGAAGCTTATGATTATTCTCCTGATGCAAGAACGGCTGTCAGAGCAACGGAGGAAACTGTCCCGGAAAGAATTCCGCCGCGGGTAAAAATCCGCCAGGATGCTCCGTTAGAGCTGCCGCATGTAATGCTTCTTATTGATGACCCTGACAAGACGGTTGTTGAACCGCTGACTGGTCATTGTTTGGAAACTATATACGATTTTGACCTTATGACAGGGGCAGGACATTTAAAAGGAAAATTGATTTCCAAAAGCATTCAGGAGCAGATATTAAACGCCATTACCCGTCTTGGCGATTCACGCAATCCCATGCTTTTTGCCGTTGGAGACGGAAATCATTCACTTGCCACAGCAGCAGAATGTTACAGACAAAATCCTACCAAGCTAAACAGATACGCGCTTGTTGAAATCGTTAATATACATGACTCTGCGCTTTGCTTTGAGCCCATTTACCGCGTCTTGTTCAATGTCGACGCAAGAAATGTCGCGCTCTGTGTCAAACGCCATTTTGATAGATACAGCCGCAGCTGTACATCTAAACTCAATATAATATCTAAAAATCTCGATACAGAAATCTGCTGTCCCTCTTTTCCTGTTGAAGAACTTCAAAGTTTCATAGACAGCTATATCAAGAGTCACCCACAATCGACTGTT
Source organism: uncultured Eubacteriales bacterium (assembly GCA_902462015.1). Classification (GTDB taxonomy): domain Bacteria; phylum Bacillota; class Clostridia; order Oscillospirales; family CAG-272; genus UMGS911. The sequence continues at coordinate 1,922 of CABPZV010000116.1, forward strand.
GATTACATACACGGTGAGGAATCACTCCGAGGTATTTGTGAAAAGGAAAATACTGTCGGATTCATTTTCGGAGGTATGAAAAAAAGCGAGTTATTTACATACATAAAAGAACACGGCATACTTCCGAGAAAATCTTTCTCAATGGGAGAAGCTCTTGATAAACGCTTCTATATGGAATGCAGAAAGATTAAATAAGTATTTATTAGCCGACTCCTGTCAGCTGACACACTTACAGGAAATCGGCTTTACAGTCGTAGACATCACACTTTTAGTTCAATAAGGGACTTGCCCGTCAAATGGCGTGGCAACCATTCCAGTAGGAGATTGTATCTCCCACTGAATGGTGAAATATAACCCGCCTTAATGGTCAGACATCTTGCTTAAGTTATATCCAAACAAATACCTCCGGATGGAATTTCCTTCAGGAAATCTCCAAACGGAGGTATTTAATAATGCACATAGCGCCCTTATAGGGCATTGCGGCGGTGGAGGTACCACCACCGAAAAACGAAGAAAATCCCACTGGCTATAGGAAAAGTACATCTTCATTTAGTTTTACTTTAAAAAAATGTGATTTGGTTCGTTGCGCTAAGTCCATCGAGAGCACCGTGATTTTGAAGCACCTCTATGACAGACTTTGAAAGCTTTGCACGGATTCTCAATTCTTCAACCGAAAGAACATTTCCCTCATCGCGCACCCTGGCAATACTCTGTGCAACAGTATCGCCGACTCCACTCAAAGAGGAAAACGGAAGCCTGATTTTTCCATCCTCCGGAAGAAAGGCAAAAGCATCCGACTTATCAAAGCTTACAGGAAGAAAATTGATTCCACGCGCAAGCGCTTCGTTTGCAAGTTGAAGAGTAGAAGCAAGGCTGGCGTCCTTTTGAGTAATGTCATTTCCTTTCTCTGAAATTTCCCCAAGAACTTTTTTGATTCCGGAACGTCCGCGCATAACAATCTCTGCATCAAAACCTCCTGGCGCAGCAGAAAAGAATGCAGCATAGAAGACAAGCGGCATATGTATCTTATACCATCCAAGACGAATTGCCGACATAACATACGCTGCGGCATGCGCCTTCGGAAACATATACTTAATTTTTTTACAGGAGGCTATATACCAGTCCGGAACACCATGCGCCTTCATATCCTCTTCATACTCAGGTTTTAGCCCTTTGCCTTTACGTACATCCTCCATAATCTTAAATGCCTGGGCTTTTTCAAGACCGTATTTCTGAATCAATACAAGCATTATACCGTCACGTGTTCCAATAACCTCAGAAATGTCGCAAACGCCGTCCCGTATAAGCTCCTGAGCATTTCCGAGCCACACGTCGGTTCCGTGGGTAAGACCGGAAACCTGAAGGAGATCGGCAAAAGTACGCGGACGAGCCTCTATCAGTACCTGCTGTACAAATCTCGTTCCAAGCTCAGGAAGTCCAAGCGTTCCGATTTCACATCCAATATCCTCTGCCGTTACGCCAAGGGGAGCAGGAGATTCAAGAAGAGCGTAGATTGATGGGTCATTCATCGGAACATCCATCACAGAAGTTCCGGAATAACGTTCGAGCATCTTGTATTTTGTCGGAATATCGTGTCCGAGCTCGTCAAGCTTGAGAATTGTATCATGAAGATATGAAAAAGCAAAATGCGTAGTAACTATATCGGAACCGGCATCATCTGCAGGATGCTGAACCGGTGTAAAATCATAAATGTCATACTCTCTTGGAACAACTATTATTCCGCCGGGATGCTGACCCGTAGTTCTCTTTACACATACGCAGTGAGCAATCAGCCGGTTTATCTCTGCCCTGTTTACCATCATCCCCCTGCTTTCAAGATACTTAACTACAAAACCGTATGCAGTCTTATCGGCAAGCGTTCCGAGCGTACCTGCGCGAAACACATTTTCCGCACCGAAAAGCTCTTCTGTATACTTATGAACACGCCCCTGAACCTCGCCTGAAAAGTTTAAATCTATATCAGGAGACTTATCGCCGTAAAATCCGAGAAATGTCTCAAACGGTATATCATGACCGTCACTTTTAAGCATAGCTCCGCAATTCGGGCATTTTTTGTCAGGAAGATCAAAGCCTGAACCGACAGAACCGTCAGTTACAAATTCACTGTACTTGCATTCCGTACAATAGTAATGAGGAGGCAGCGGATTTACTTCCGATATTCCAGCCATCGACGCAACAAACGATGATCCGACAGAACCTCTCGATCCGACTAAGTAGCCTTCGTCTTCACTATATTTCACAAGCTTCTGGGCAATCATATAAAGTACAGCAAAACCATGCTTTATAATGGCAGTAAGCTCGCGGTCAAGCCTGTCATGCACGATAGCGGGAAGCGGATCCCCATAAAGCTGTTTCGCACGTTCCCAGCACATACGCTGAAGATCGTCTTCTGCACCTTCCATTTTAGGAGTATATGTTCCCTTTGGAATAGGCCTTACATCTTCAATCCAGCTGGCAACAAGATTAGTATTGGCAACGACGACTTCATATGCCTTCTCAGGTGTGAGGTAATCAAACTCTTTAAGCATCTCCTCGGTAGTACGGAAAAACAATCCGGTTTTTCTTCCAAAATCCGAAAATTTCATACCTGCAAGAAGAATTTGACGGTATATCTCATCCTCTTCATCCATAAAGTGCGCATCGCACGTTGCAACGACAGGCTTTCCGGTTTTTTCTCCAAGCTCGATTATTTTCCGATTAATATCCCGAAGCCCCTCATCGTCTGCAACTGTTCCCTTATCTATTAAATAGCGGTTGTTACATAGAGGCATTATCTCCAAATAATCAAAAAAATCACAAATATCAAGTAATTCCGACTCCGGCTTTCCGGACAAAATCGCGCTGTAAAGCACTCCGTCAGAACAAGCGGAGCCAACAATCAGTCCTTCTCGGTATTGCTGAAGTACAGTTTTTGGAATACGAGGATTTTTTGCGTAATAGCTAAGATATCCAAGTGAAACAAGCTTATAAAGATTTTTAAGCCCCATTTGGTTCTTCACAAGAATAGTCATATGATTTGTACGAAGCTTCTTAGGATCGACATTATCGCTCATTACGCTCTCCATAGAACGTATGTCTAAAACTCCCTCGGAACGCAGCTTGTCCGTCATTTTAAAAAAAATAGCGGCAAGCATTTCGGCATCATCGGATGCACGGTGATGATTAAATTCCCCAAGCCCAAAATAGTTTGCAAGGGTGTCAAGCTTATGTTTTTTCAAATCGCTGTTAACATAACGCGACATAGCTACTGTATCGAGATACGAATTATCAAACGGTATGTCATTTTGCTCGCACACCCGGCGAATAAATGAAATGTCAAATCCGGCATTATGTGCTATAAGCATATCATCACCGGTGAATTTAAGAAATTCTTTTACCGCGTTCGGCTCAGTCGGAGCGCCCTTGACCATCTCGTCGGTTATACCTGTAAGCTCGGTTATATTTTCCGGAATATGTTCTCCGGGATCAACGAATGTACAGAACACATCGAGAATGTTTCCCTCTCTGACCTTCACTGCACCAATTTCTGTAATATGGTTATTTGCCGCAGACAGACCGGTCGTTTCTATATCAAAAACGGTGAACGTATCGGTAAACTTTATTCCATTATCCTTTCCGTAAAAAGCACGGGCGGTATCGTCAACAAAATAAGCTTCAATACCGTAAATAACTTTCATTCCAAGCTTTTCCGCCGCCTCCATTGCAATTGGATATCCCTGAACATTTCCGTGATCGGTTATTGCAACCGCCGAATGCCCCCACTCATGCGCCATTTTAACCGCGTCTGCAGGATTTATCAATGCATCCATCTGGGAAAGCTGAGTATGCAGGTGAAGCTCTACGCGCTTTTCCTCAGCGTTATCACTTCTGCGGACACGCTTAATCTGCATAATATCGGTAGGATGCAGTGTAAGCTCTCCATCATAGTTATCAATTCTTACAGAACCGCATACGGCAGCACAGATAAATTTCGGTACAGCTCCCGGCTTTGCAGGTTTTGACGGAATAGCTTTCAGCACTGGTCCGGCTTTCTCTGCGGGAAGAATCATCTTTATATTTATAGAAGCATGATTGTCACTCAGCGCACAGCTTATTGTAACTTTCGTCTTATCGCGGGATTCACGGGATTCCGCCCAAAAAAGCTCTCCCACGGCAATAACATGACGCCGCGTACTGTTTATATCCTCAATTGGAGTAGGATCGACTGCAAACGTATCTCCCAAAATTACAGATGGTTCAGAAATATCAAAAGTCATATTTCCGATTTTAAATACATCATCGGAAAAATAAGTGATTTTTTCCTCCGGAGCTCTGGTGTCATTTTCAAGCTCAGCTCCCTCTACCGAACAGAATTTAGGTAATAGAGAACGCGCATCAACATCTGTTTCACCTGCATTTTTCGCTATCAGCTCAGCTGCTGCAGCTTCAGATTCGGTATAAAGAGTTTTTAGAGTATTTTGACATTTGCTTTTAAATTTACTATACTCTTCTCCGTAGTTTTCGTCGTGGCTAATACAAACAGTTATATTCAGACCGAATTCATTTCTGATGATTCCGGAAATAACCTCCGGAGTTCTCGCATCGTAAAGAAGATTAACCCCGCCATCCGAAAAGCCTATTTTTATCGAG
>CABPZV010000117.1 GCA_902462015.1 uncultured Eubacteriales bacterium
CTGTGTCTGCTTACTTTTATCCTTTTTTCTGTACACAAAAAACACCTGCCCTCTATGATATAATTATACCATATCCGCAGGTGCTTTGTAAATACTACTTCCTTTTGGTCTACAGTCTGAACGGACAGATTATTCTGTCCGTTTCTTTTTAAAATAAAACGTTATTTATGTAATAAATAGCTTATTATATTTATCATATTTACTCATACTTATCAAACAGCATACGGCTGACAGGGCAGCTTTTATAGCTTCGGCGGCAGTTTGCTGTTTTATATTTTTCACAGTCCCTTGAATTTCCAAAGGTAAGATGAAGCGTACTTCCGCGGCTTACGCCCTCACAATAAATTTTCTGTCTCGTCTCACCTATATAAAAAGGGCACACCGCTTCTGCCATTATTGTCTTTCTTTCTCTCATACGTTCTTATGACCACACCTTTCGTATATCTGCGGCGTCATTGCCGGTTTCAGCACTGGCGAAATGCCGGTCTCTCCGGACGGCATTTCACACGAGCATTGCGTTCTAATTTGTATATTCTGCCTTCGTTTCTATAGGCTTCGCACGCAGAGCAAAATTCGAATCCCCAATCGCGGCATCGCTCTCCGTCAAGCTCTGCTCCGCACCAGTCGCATATATATATTATTCGCCTGCGTTTGGGACAGCTCAGCCCAAGGCATCCGCGCTCCGGCGGACAGCCAACACATTCGTTTATGTATTTCTTCAATTTTCAGTTTCCTTTCATCCGATATTAATATTACCTTATTCCGCTCTCTGACATGCGGACGGATTCCCTTATTATCCTGCGCACATGATCCGGCGTAATATCATAACGGTTAGCAATTGAAAGCGCTGAGTCTCCGCGCGCATGATCTGCAAGCAGACGTTTATTTCGCTCGCGCTTTTCCTTCGCATTAAGCCTCGGACGGTACGGACGACGCACTCCGCGGTTATATCTCGAAACATTCTCCGTACCCGGTAAACGGTCAAAGGCGCACAAACAGCGCCACGAACACAGCAAGAGCTCTCCCCTCCTGTACACCCACTCGTCGGTTGGAGGATAAAAGTGACGTCCGCATATGGGACATATCCGTTCATTCCAATTGTCTGCAAAAGCTGAAGCGTTTTCAAAAATTTTCTCATCAATCATTATTTATCATCCTTTCCACACAAGCTATGAATAAAAATTTTTTAATACAACATTTCATACGATATTTTCCACAATAATTCCTGCAGCGAATTCTGACGGCAGCTCACGTAGTGCTCCGGGTTTAAATCGGAGCAACGCTCCTGCGCTTGCGAACGATTGCAACCTACGCAGAGAGCGTTAGCTCCTCAGGGTTTCAGTGGGAGTTATAATCTCCCACTGAAACCTTGAAGTGGAACCCGCCGCCTTAGGAGGCGACCGCCTTAGAAGGCGGGGGACATCTGCGTTAGGTTATATCAGCCTGCCTTGCCCGCTGACGCTTTTTGCGCGCACGGTTCTGTTCGCGGATTTTGTCGAGCGCGTCAACATTCTGATATTTGTCCCAGTTGGTTATCAGGACGGTGTCATGCTCTACAGTTATCATCCCGTAATTTTCAAACAGGCAGAAAGCTTCTCTTATCAGCTTGGCAGGTTGCCGCATCAGCGTCGCAAACATCTCGGGTGTATAGCCCTGTCCGCTGCTCAGCCTAAAAACCCCTCCGTTATTCTGCTTGCCTGCCAGGCACAGCAGCTTTATCCATATCAGCACTATACTGTCAGCATGCGGATTTTCATTAATAAATAGTATTTTTTCGTTATCAAAGAGGTCAGTTGCAAGCTTTACCCACTTTACCTCCGCCATAGGCATCCCTTCCTTTGCAAAGAGTTTTGCAGAAAAATATAACTTAGGCAAGATGTCCCGCCATTAAGGCGGTAGCCTTAGTGGTGATCGCCTTAATGGCGATCGCCTTTCAGACAGCGGGGGACATTTCACCATTCCAGTGGGAGATACAATCTCCCACTGGAATGGCTCTCACGCCATTTTACGGGGCAAGCCCCTTATTGAACTACATTTAGACGTCCTTCAATTATTTTTTCTTGACAAAAAATACTGTTAATGATATACTATTAAAGGCGATTCCGGTTTCTTCCGATGTCGCTTTATATTTAATATTATAATCTACATTTTCTACTTTGTCAACCTGGTGGTTTAATTTTTCTACTTAATTTAACGATTGTTTTCTACTTTATTTGACTTTTAGGGATATTTAACTCATTTTTTCGACGTTATTCGACATGAATAATCTACATTATGACAATCATAGCGGAGCTTCATCCGCTTTGCGCGGAGCTGCGCAGCTCTGTTTTTTCATTCCCCTGCTGCGGCTCTCCTTCGCCCAAATAATTTAATCAAAAAACAAAGAGCAATAGAACGGCTCTAAGCTATCACAGAATATCGGAAAGGTATGGTTATAACTATGTTTTGGAATCGATTTGTTACTCTATGCGCGCAGGACAGGACAAGCCCCAGCGCAGTATGCGCTCGGATCGGTTTTTCAGCTGCAACCGCTACACACTGGAAAAGAGGTGCTCAGCCTAACGCGGCATCACTTAAACGTGTAGCCGATTACTTCGGCGTTTCTGTCGAATATCTCATCGGCAGCAAATCAAACGTCGGGACAAAATCAAAACAGGGCGTCCGGATTCCGGTTTTCGGAAAAGTTGCCGCCGGAATTCCTATCGACGCTGTCACGGATATCGAAGACTATGAAGAAATCCCGCGCCAAATGGCCGCCGCCGGAGAATTTTTTGCCCTGAGAATCTGCGGCGACAGCATGGAGCCTAAAATTGAAAACGGCGACATCGTTATCGTACGCCGACAGCCGGACTGCGAAAGCGACGATATCGCCATTGTCCTTGTAAACCATGATGAGGCTACCTGCAAAAAAATCAGAAAGCTGCCGGATGGAATTATGCTTATCTCGACAAATCCAAAATACGATCCAATGATTTTCACAAATCACGATATTAATGAACTCCCTGTTACGATTCTTGGAAAGGTCGTCGAGCTGAGAGCAAAATTCTGAATTTACATTTGTTCGGCCAGAGAATATACATCAAACCGTATAAAACTGACACAAATTAGGAGATGATATTATTATACTGACTACAGACAGATTAGTCCTTCGCCGCTGGACGGAGGCAGACGCAGAAAGTCTTTTTGAATATGCGAAAGATCCGGATGTCGGACCAATTGCAGGATGGCCTCCGCATAAAAATTCTGAGGAAAGCCTTTATGTCATCAAAAATGTTTTTTCCGGACCGGAGTGCTATGCAATATGTGAAAAGAAAAACGACAAGGCGATTGGTGCAGCGGAGCTCAAGCTTAACGGAAATACTGACATGACAGACCGTAATGATGAATGTGAACTCGGTTACTGGCTCGGTAAACCGTTCTGGGGCAGAGGATATATGCCCGAAGCCGCAGCAGAACTCATTCGGCGTGCCTTTGAAGACTTAGGAATGACAACGGTCTGGTGCGGCTACTATGACGGCAACAACAAATCCAAAAGAGTTCAGGAAAAGCTGGGATTTATTTATCATCATACCTGTAATGAGACGCCGGTTCCTTTGATGAATGAAACAAGAATAGGTCATACTAACTGTATTACTAAAGAACAGTGGCTTCGGAAGCTTTCAAGGTAAAATTACTTTTCCAAACAATTAAACAAATGTGAACAAGCGTTTCGGAGGCATCTAATCATTCAAGCCGCCATGATATAAAAGAGTGTAACAATTATTTATATTTAAAAGCCTTCGTACCTGCCTTATACCGCATAATAATGCTAATAAATACGCATGCGGACGAATGTTTAATGAATTCTTTAAGCTGTGTTTAATCTGTATTTGTCACGTGACTGTCACGTGACGTCACGCTGCAGATAAGAATAGATAAGACTAAGAAAAGATTAGATAAAGAACTCTCTTTTCTCTTTTTCTCTGTCTCTTTTTTAAAAACAGATTTTCCGGCGCAGGCTGTGGAAAACTTCTGTCTGCCAGGGCATCGGAGGTCAAGGTGATCGACTGTGTAGACGCTGTTTCAATAAGGGGCTCGCCCCGTCAAATGGCGTGGCAGCCATTCCAGACGAAAATTGTATCTACCACTGAATGGTGAATGTAGCCCGCCGACTGAAAGGCGATCTCCATTACGGCTGCCGCCTTAATGGTGGGACATCTTGCCTAAGTTATAGCGCCGGAGAGCTACAAGCTCCCGCTGAAAACACCCATGACGAGCTATTCCCTCTTACTTAAAGGGGTCTTTTACTCTTAATGAATTAACACTGAAAGGATTAACAGTATAATGAACTACAGACTTGCAGCTACCGACATCGACGGTACACTTATCGACGACAACAGACATATTTCCGAATACACTGCTCGGACAATTAAAAAGGCCGTAAAAGACGGACTTCTGTTCACTATTGCAACCGGCCGCTCGCTATGCTCCATTACCCAGTTTATAGACGAGTTCGAAATCTCCTGTCCGCTTATTACCAACAACGGCGCAAGAATTGTCACGCCCGGCGGAGAAGTCCTCTATTCACGCGACATGAAACCGGAATCCGCAATACAGATCTGGCGTACAGGAATCGCTGAGAATACAACTATTATACTCTGGTCGGGAAACCGGCTTTACTCAAACAAAACCGACAAATATGTCGAGGAGTACCGTAAGAAAAACAATGATATAGAGCTTTGTATTATTGAGAACGCCGATATATCACAGCTGGCAGCCGAGGGCGTCACCAAACAAATTTACATAGATTCGCCTGAAAGGCTTGCAGGCTTTATGTCAGGTGTCTGTACGGAGCTGCCGGACAATATATCTTTCTTTAAAAGCACCCCGATTTATCTCGAATTTGTAGATTCCACCGTTTCTAAAGGCTCCGCACTTGAAAAACTCGGAAAAATACTCGGCATTCCACGGCAGGAAATTGCGGCTTTCGGAGACGCTGACAACGACATCGAAATGATAAGATATGCCGGTCTCGGCGTTGCTATGGCAAACTCGTCTGAAAAACTGCTGAGTGAAGCCGACTATGTCACACGTTCAAATAACGATGACGGAATCGCTGCTGTACTTGAAAAAATTATCGCCGGTGAAAGGATTGTTTAAGAGAAAATATTCCTATACCTCAGAAAAAACCGATAAACTCAAGCTACCACTGATAACAGCGGTTTGGGCTTATCGGTTTTTTTGTCATTCAATAAGGGGCTCGCCCCGTCAAATGGCGTGGCAACCATTCCAGACGGAGATTGTATCTCCCACTGAATGGTGAATGTAACCCGCCGCCTGAAAGGCGATCGCCATTAAGGCTGCAGCCTTAATGGTGGGGGACATCTTGCCTAAGTTATAATATCTCAAATTATTTATTCTATTTTAGGTTGTCAGGCTTTGTATACGGCTTAATTTTACCTGATTCTTTACAGGTTAATCATTCGTTCATACATCAAGCCCAAAAGAAATTACTTTATACACACCGTCTATTTTTTTATTTTCCTGTTCTCTTTTATGCTCAGACGAAAATTATTAGCGTATACAGCATCCCACATTACTGCATTCTTCAGCCAAAAGCAGAAAAAAAACACAATAAGTATAAATATGAGCTTCAGTAGTCTTTTCACGCCGGCACCACAATATTTTTTCATCTGTTGGCGATAAACAGACAATAATAATTCTTATTTAATTTGTCATATATAAATATTGCCTTAGGATTCAGTCCGTTGTCAAAATCGGTTTCAAAATCATCATTTATCCAGCTGACAATACTGCAATACGAATTTTCAACCGAAATCTCATCAATTCCTATTTTCTCGCTGCCTGTCACAAGAAATTCTATAAGATCAATAATGTAATCAGACATAGCATTCCATATTTCTGGATTATCATCTATGTACTTCTCCGCCAGCTCCTGTTCTTCCTCATTCAGTGAGAACTTCCACACATTATGCCCTAAAACATCATACATATATTTATCGGAAATTCCCTTAGGAGTAAAAACCTTGTTCTGACCAAGAATTATCATATTATCGGATAATTCTCTATGCCTAAAATGGATGTATATAAATGAAAACATCATTGCTATGATAATTATCAAAATTAACGCTTTTACCTTTTTCATACAATAAGGGGCTTACCCCGTAAAATGGCGTGGCAACCATTCCAGTCGGAGATTGTATCTCCCACTGAATGATGAAATGCACCCCGCCGACTGAAAGGCGATCGCCATTAAATCGGCCGCTTTAATGGCGATTGCACCAATGGCGGGACATCCTGCCTAAGTTTAAATCGGAGCAACGCTCCTGCTTTGCTCGCAAAGAGCAGAGCTTGCGAACGATTGCAATCTACGCAGAGAGCGTTAGCTCCTCAGGGTTTCAGTGGGAGATTATAACTCCCACTGAAGCCTTGAAGTGGAACCCGCCGCCTTAGGAGGCGACCGCCTTATAAGGCGGGGGACATCTGCGTTAGGTTATA
>CABPZV010000118.1 GCA_902462015.1 uncultured Eubacteriales bacterium
CCTGCTTCATATGGATCGTTGTATTGCATACTACCCGAACAATCAATGACCAAAACTGTGCTTAATCCACTTGGAGCATAATCATAATAACTCGGATATAATTCAGTAGACCATGCTTTGTACCATTCTTCCCTATTAACTATCATATACTTACTGAAGTGTGTAGTCTCCACACTTACAGTAGAGTTCTCCTCATCAAGCATAGTGTCCAACTCAACAAAATTGTCATTTTCTTCATCATACCATAAAAATAGCAGATTGTCAAATTCGGTATCGCCAAGTTTAGACTTGTCGATCACATAAGTAAGCGTAGCCTTATCAAACTGCGAATTCGTTTTGATTTCAAAAGGCTCGCCCACAAGACCTACAACCTCTGAGCAGAGTATATCCTTGTTCATAATGCTCTCAACGGTTGTGGTTTTCTGGAGATTACCCGTGCCCTCCATAGATACACGAACCTCTGTAACGGCACAATCCTCGTTTTCAACCTTGTGAATAAACGTCTGTAAACGCTTTTCATCACCGTCAAGAATACCATTTTCGTTTGTATCGGGATTTGTAGGATCAGTTTCAAGATAGATTTCATCGCCGTCTTCTAAACCATCGTCATCGGTGTCTTTCTTTAGCGGATCAGTATTATAAGTATTGATTTCTTCTCCGTCATTAAGTCCGTCGCCGTCCGTATCATCATTATAAGGCTCTGTACCAAGTTCATACTCCTGAAGATTTGTTAATCCGTCTTCATCAAAATCCTCATCACCGTCTGTAATTCCGTTTTCATCTGTATCAATCAAAGTCGGGTCAGTTCCGGTAACAAACACCTCATAATAGTCATCAAGAAGATCACCATCGGTATCTACCAACGTGCTATCACTTCCAAGATACTGCTCAACGCAGTCAGGAAGCTTATCTCCATCGGTATCTTTGAGAAGCTCCCAATTATTCATATCTTCAAAGAAATCAGGTAAGCCATTGTCGTTTTCATCCTTCATATACTGCCATTCATCGACAGGTATATCCAAAGGCTCTGAAACAGTGCCAACCAATTCGCCAGCATTGCCACTATAGTTAGCGTTTACGCTTGGACAGTTGAAAGTTATTGTATCCGCAATAATGACAACATTATTGAGATTCAGATTCTGAGCCATTATCTCAACGTTGCCGAAAGGAGCATATACCAGACCATTAAGATTAACGTTCTGGCTGTCAATCACAATATCTCCATACTTTGAAAAGATGACAGAATTGTTTGTGTTTTTTACCTCGCCGTTAAGGGTAACATCTTCAAAGGCTTTAAGCGCCGTGTTGATATTTATGTTGCCTGTAAGAGTAGCATTACCCTCAACCTCCAGCGGATCATTGATGTTTATGTTTATTTCTTCAAGAGTGTAATCCTGTGAATATTCATCAATATTATTGCCTGAAAAATAGGCTGAATCGATCTTATCAAAGATATATATCATTTCTTTGCCTGCATTCTCAGTTTTCGTACCATTAACGTTCAAATTCCCATTTGAAACTATTGTGCCGTTTGTCGCTATATTTCCATTCACACAGAAATTGTTAGCATTAATGGTGATAGACCCCTCTGTATCAGAAGCGGCAAACATTGTGTAGGGATACTTTTCTGCTGCCTCCTCTGCTACTGCCGGCAAACTCGGTAAAAGAGTTGCCGCCATACGCAAATATATATTCAACTCTATATATTCGAAATACTGCATATTATCAGTCCGTATTGTGATTGTTCAGTATTGGTTCTACGTCAGAAAAACCAATAATTCACATATCTTAGTTCATTGGAATCACCAAACCTCTCTGCCTAAAGCATAAACTGTAAATTAATACAAAACCTCCGCACTGTAAACAGTGACCGTTTCGTAAGATGTGCCCTTGTAGACCTTTGCAACTGTTTTAACACGGTAGGTTCCGCTGCCAATCGGCGAGAATGAGTTAGGATAACTGCAATACCAGCTGTTAAAAGTTTTGCTCCAGTCGGTTATTTTGCGCCATGACATTCCGTCTTTTACCTGCAAGGTCTGAGTTACAACGATTTTAGTTGTTGTTCCCGATATTCCGTAAACTGTGCTTTTACAAGATGCTACACCGCCGGAAATAGTCAAATTACAATTGACACTATCCGTATACAAATAACAGGGAGAAACAACACTACCATTATCAGGCGGAACAGCAGCCGACACTGTAGCTCCTCCAACTGAGCAGAAAACAAGGCAAGCCATAAAAATGGGTACAATTTTTTTCATAATATCTCCTCCTACAAAAAATGAGTGCAAGAGAAATTTTTCCTCTTACACTCTTAATGACAACAAAATATTCGGCTTTGTGAGCTGTTTTTCAAAATTTATTTCAATTTTGTAGACTTGCACAATTCTAGCACATCGTCTTTGTTCATATTGCTTTTTATTTGTAAGATATACCTACCATTATCCCACATAATACAGAAATCATGGTTGGTACTTTGAATAAGATATTCCTGTCCTGATTCATCAGTGTAGTATTCAAGTTCAGAATGTTCGTTATCAAAATAACCTAAGTAACTATCATGAACGAATTGCTCGAAAAAGATATATTTATCTCCATTAAAATAAGCGGCGAATATTGTTCCGCTGTCCCGGTTATAATCAGATAATTCAAAACCGTCGGGCAGATTTGAGATCGCATATTCTTCTTCAATAGTCGCCGGATAATCTTTTTCAGTATCGCTGTTTACCGAAACGGCAGTGTGATCTTCGAAAATACTCATAAAGAAATCATGAACCGCCTCACGCACCGCTTCAACGCTCAGCGAGGATGCCGATAAAATTATTACAACAGCCGCTATACACGCCGCTCGTCTTCCTCCGGTACATATCAGATTAAAATACGGTTTATTTCTTCTCCGTATAAGCTTATCCATTTTACGTTCAAACTTTTTCGAAAATTCGGCATTAATATCAAAATTTACAGAATCAATAAATTCATCAAGCTTAGGTTCAAAAGCCTCGCCTATAGCTCTTGATAATATTAAATAGTTATCCATTATAAATACCCTCCTTTTCAAGCAGCTTTGCAAGGCTATCCTTTGCGTGCTGAAAACGCTGCCGTGCTGCAGCATTGGAAATATGCAACGCCGATGAAACTTCACTGTAACCCATGCCAAGAGTGATCCTCAGGTAAAGGATTTCCTGATCGGTATATGAAAGCCTCCTGATGCAATCAACTATATTATCATAATTTCTGTCGCAAAGCGACTCGTCTGTTAATTCGGGAATATCCTCACTTAATTGCATAGTCTTGATATGTTCTTTTTCTTTTTTCAGCAAATTCAAAGATACGTTTCTAACAGTGATGACAATATAATAGTCCAATTTGTGAGAGTCTAAATTTTTAATTTTTTGAAAACTTTTTGCGAGACTAAAGAAAGCCTCCGAACAAGCTTCTTCGGCTAACGCTTTATTTTTCAAAATATTAAACGCAATCGCATACGCCTTAGACCTATTTTGATTATATGAATCCTCAAATGATCTCTTATCGTCTTCGTTATCAATTAATGTTAAATATAATGCAAGCATAATGTCCCACCATTTATTTATGTTTATCAGTTTCATACAACAAAGTTAAAAACTCCGCCAACCCCCGTAATTTCGCCTTAAACTCATCAGAAATTTCAATGGACTCTTCTGTTATCCTGCCCTCCAAAGCCTCCCTAACCGCCCGGTTACACAATCGCCACCATTTCAGCTTACTCCCGTTATGGTACTCCTTGCGAAGAGTCTCCATTGCAGAATTAACAGCCTTGTTCACAGCGTTTCTGGTGATCAGCATATAGTCCGCAATGTCGCTAACAGAGGTCTCTTCATAACCGAATACCCCATATTTTCTGCCGAGAATTTCTCTGTCCCTGGCCGATAAGTTATCAAACAATTTCCTGAAAAGCTCAATACAGACTTCAATGTAAACCTTGTTATCGGGGTGCAGATCGTTAACGCCAAGCTTCGGATTTTCAAAGTATTCTATTCCGTTCTCGGTTTCAGTTCGGATCATCAGCGTTTCCGTCTTAAAGGAAAATGAAAGACAGCTTTGCACGGTTTTCCTGTCCATACCAAGCTCTTTGGCAATATCCGGATTGGACTTACCTCCATTATGCAGCTTACGGCATCTTTGAATGTTCCAAAAATCGGAATGTGAAAGTCCTATGGGAGAACTAAATTGTTCGATAAACTCCTGCATTGCATAGCGAAGTCGTGGAGTGAGGTATGTCAGCAGACCGCCCTTACTTGCGTCATACTGTTTTGCCCTAAGCCTCTCAAAGAACGTAAGGCAGCCCACCTGAACAAGATCGTCAAAGGTATCGCTGAAACGCAGATAGTTTTTGTAGTCCTTTGCAGCCGCAGCGGCAACGCTCTGTATGAATCCGACATTCCGCTCGTACAAATCATATAACGCTTGCATATCGCCGTCATAATATTTTTGAATCAATTCCTCATTTGTCATTATTAACCGCCTTTGGTCTGCCTCTTTTTGGAACGTCAAAACCGCATAATTTGTAAAGATTTTCAGACTGCATTTGCCGTTCAAATTCCTCATTGCTGAATTCGGAAGAGGTCATTGCTGTGTGGTAAAGCTCTTCCGCCTTGCGTAAGAGAGCAGATTTTTGTTCTCCATTGACTGCCTTTCTCTGATAGCTGCGCATAACTCTGTTAAGACAGCGCCGATATGACTGATATTTCGGATTATCTGCGTTTTCTTCCTTTACGCGCAGAGTCCGGTAAGCCATCTGATTACAGGTAAATCTCGGATTTTCAGGCGCAGGCTTGTCGCAGTATCTTGTCTTGTAGCCCTTGGTCATAAGAAAAAATCGTCCGCAGTGCTCGCATCTGCGTATATGATGTCCTGCCATAAGACCTTTTAGAAAATCGACCTTTAAAAAGCTCTGCAATCTATCAACATGGTAGTATTCCGCAATTACATACTCTCCGCAGCCCTCGGTTATCTCTTTGGGGATCATATTCATTTCAAGAAAATCAGCGCTTGTATACGACATATATTCGTTCATGATCGGATTTGCGGTCATCTTGTACGCCATAGGATTTGTAAGAAAGTCATAGTAAGCGGCGGCAAAATTTTCAGGATCAAGCTTTTTTAGATGTGACAGAAAGTCGTTTACAAAGTAATACATAGTTTTATTGAAATTAAATATATCGTCGATCACAGGTTTGTACAAACTTGCAGTCTTGTAATAAAGCTCCCGGGTTTCGTGAGCAATCATTGTATCGTCTATATCAGTAAATCGTTCGAAAAATCCGGCAGCATTCTGAGTATCAAAAACCTGAAATATTTTATGATTTTTCAAAGCCGTATCTATTTCAATCATAATTCCGTTCAGCTTGAGCCAATCTTCTTTCGAGGGCGGTATATATTCAACGGCAATATCCTTTTCAGCATTGATTTCATGGTTCATTATGTATTCCGCCGATTTATACTTGTCATATATCTCTTCGAATTCGGCAGGAGGTATATTCATACATGATGCCGAAAGCTCGCCCAATAAAAAGTCCCGACCGTTGACCTCGATCATATTTCCTTTGACATAAAAACAAATATCGTTAAACATAATTACACCTCAAGGCTGTCGTTTTTACAGTTTCCAAATTAAGTATATCACATTTTGTCGTAATATGCAACAGAAAATGTCGTGTTGAGCGAAAATTAAATGTTACGTGATTTTATTCATTTTCCGGATTTCCGCATATAATAATATCAGAGAGTTAAAAACGCGCCGCAGAAAACTAAATCTGCGGCGTTTTTTGTTTGCAGAACCGAGGTCAGCGGCTTTGCATATTAAAAGGAGGTCGATAAAATGAAAGAATTAAAAATGTACAGCAGCGAGTATATTATGAACACTCTGATGAAACCGATTGAGTACTGCGTGGACGGATTGATCTCGCAAGGCTTATTTATTCTCGCGGGTGCGCCGAAGGTCGGCAAGTCGTGGCTTGCGCTGGATATGTGCCTGTCCATTGCAAAAGGAGAAAAGGTTCTTGGAAAAGCAACGTCCTGCGGTCATGCGGTCTATCTTAGCCTGGAGGATAGCCTGATACGTCTGCAAAACAGGTTGTACGAACTGACAGACGATCCGTCCGATAATCTTCATTTTGCAATTATGGCGGAGTGGTTTTATCAATATCACTTGACACATTTTATTCGAACAAGAATTATGCAACGAGAAAGATATGATCATAGTAGAGCTTTCTTCGGGCTGCCGGAGGCAGCCCACCATTGGCGGTGCAGATTCTTCTGTTGGCCCAGTAACTCATAAAATATCTCCAGATCATGGTCTTCAACTCTTTCATAGTGTAGTTCTCCGGCTTGTCCTCACGGCTGTAGAACAGCTCTTC
>CABPZV010000119.1 GCA_902462015.1 uncultured Eubacteriales bacterium
AACCGGCGCGGCATACTGAAGCGCGGCGATAAAATCATCTGCGTCGGCTTCGGAGGCGGACTGACATGGGGAGGAGTTCTTACCGAGTGGTAAGAAATTCTTTACAAACCGAAAGGTATGGTCACATATATGAAAATAAGCGAAATTTTAGGAATTGAATATCCGTTCATTCAGGGAGGTATGGCAAATATAGCTACCGGTGAATTTGCCGCTGCGGTTTCCAATGCAGGCGCTTTAGGACTGATAGCCGCCGGAGGTATGAGTCCAGACACGCTGCGCAGCGAAATACGGAAATGCCGCGACCTGACTGACAAGCCGTTCGGCGTGAATATTATGCTTATGCATCCCCAGCTGGATGAAATTGCGGATATAGTTACGGAAGAAAACGTAAAGGTTGTTACGACAGGAGCCGGTAACCCTGCTGCTTATATAGAGAGATGGAAAAAAGCCGGGATTAAAATTTTCCCGGTTGTTCCGAGCGTAGGCCTTGCCCGCCGTATGGAAAAGTACGGAGTGGACGGGGTGATTGCAGAGGGAACCGAGAGCGGCGGACATGTCGGAGAGCTGACGACTATGGCGCTTGTTCCGCAGGTTGTCGGTGCTGTCAGCATCCCGGTCATCGCTGCAGGAGGAATTGCATCCGGCAAGCAGATTTTAGCGGCGTCGGCGCTCGGCGCATGCGGCGTTCAGATGGGAACTGTTTTTCTTGCTTCCGAGGAATGTCCGATTCATGAGAACTATAAAAATGCAATAGTTAAAGCGAGCGATATTGATACTGTTGTAACGGGAAGAACGACCGGAGCGCCTGTTAGGGTTATAAAAAACCAGATGGCGCGCGAGTATATTAAGATGGAGAGTCAGGCGCTTCCGAGAGATGAGCTTGAAAAGCTGACCCTCGGATCACTTCGCCGCGCAGTATTTGACGGCGATACGAAAACAGGGTCTCTTATGGCAGGACAAGTTTGCGGTATGATAAATTCGATTCGTCCTGTCCGCAGAATTCTTGAAGATCTTTACCGGGAATATGAAGAGGAGCTTAAGCGTGTTGAGGCTGATCGGCTTTAAGCGTATACAGAGAATATTGAATTATGGGCTTTAGGCTTTTATTGAATTTACGGGCATTGAAGCCGCAGAGGCGGCACGGGGTGATTATATGAAGCTTGCGTTTGTATTTGCCGGTCAGGGCAGTCAGAAGGAGGGCATGGGACGGGATCTTTATGAAAAATATCCTGTCTTTCGTGATACATTTGACAGTGTAGCTGACGATAAAATCAAAAGTTACTGTTTTGATTCTCCACTGGCGGAGCTTTCTCAGACGGAGGTCACGCAGCCGTGTATGGTGGCATTTGCTGTTTCGGCGGCCGCCTTGCTTAAATCTGTCGGAATCAAACCTCGAATGGCTGCCGGTCTCAGTCTCGGAGAGTATTCCGCGCTGAGCTGTGCAGGAAGTCTTTCTCCGGCCGACGCGGTACGTCTGGTTGGAATACGCGGAAAAATCATGGCGGATAGTGTTGAAGGCCGTGAGTGCGGTATGATTGCCGTAATGAATTTAGAGCGTGATAAAATACGTCGTGCCTGCCTTCAGGCTTCTGATATCGGCGTTGCAGAACCTTCTAACTTCAACTGCCCGACTCAGACTGTGATCGGAGGAGACCGCGCGGCAGTAGAAAAGGCCGGCAAAATCGCTTTGGAGCTTGGAGCGAAAAGGGTTGTTCCGCTCAACGTCAGCGGCCCGTTTCATACGTCGCTGATGAAAGAGGCAGGAAAAAAGCTCGAAGCTGAGCTTGCGCACTTTTCTTTTAGAGAACCCGAAATTCCGGTTATTTTCAACTGTCTCGGCCGCGGTAAAAATGATGATGAAGCTATAAGGGAGTTGCTTGTGCGGCAGATTTCAAGCAGTGTTTACTTTGAGGATACAATCCGTGTTTTTGCGGATGCTGGAATCGATACAGTCCTGGAGATTGGACCGGGAAAGGTGCTTTCAGGCTTTATACGCAAGACTGCTCCTGAAATAAAGACGTACAGCTTTGATGATGCTGACAGCTTCGAAGCTGTCTGTTCTGCGCTGAGTGCAGAATAACTTAGGCAAGATGTCCCGCCATTGGTGCAATCGCCATTAAAGCTGGCCGCCCTAATGGCGATCGCCTTTCAGGCGGCGGGTTACAATCACCATTCAAAGGGAGATATAACCTAACGCAGATGTCCCCCGCCTTCTAAGGCGGCGGGTTCCACTTCAAGGTTTCAGTGGGAGTTATAATCTTCCACTGAAACCCTGAGGAGCTAACGCTCTCTGCGTAGGTTGCAATCGTTCGCAAGCGCAGGAGCGTTGCTCCGATTTAAATCTCCTACTGGAATTGCTATCACGCCATTTGACGGGGCAAGCCCCTTATTGAAAAAACAGTTAACAGCCGCTTTGATGTCAGGTTGTCTTAGATGTCAGCGGCATGGAACTAACGTCTTGAAAATGGCCGTCTTAACTTAGATATTTAAGCCGCATAAGCGGTATGGGAGATTATTTATATGGGTAGTTTTACCGGAAAAAGTGTTATAGTTACCGGAGCCGGACGCGGAATCGGCAGGGGAATCGCAATGGCCTTTGCAGCTGAGGGTGCAAACGTCGTTCTGAATTACTGCGGAAATGACGCGGCCGCTCAGCAAACCCTAAGTGAGATCGAAGCTGCGAACGGTCACGCGGCTTTGTTTAAAGGCAATGTTTCAGACGCCGCGGAGGTTCAGGCTATGACTGAATTTGCCGTGAAAACCTTCGGAAGTCTTGACATT
Organism: uncultured Eubacteriales bacterium; assembly: GCA_902462015.1. Taxonomy (GTDB): domain Bacteria; phylum Bacillota; class Clostridia; order Oscillospirales; family CAG-272; genus UMGS911. The sequence continues at coordinate 2,782 of CABPZV010000119.1, forward strand.
CTCGTAAATAACGCCGGGATAACGCGCGACGGACTTGCTCTGCGTATGAGCGATGAGGATTTTGACCGCGTTATCGATGTTAATCTCAAAGGATGTTTTCTGTGCTGCAGGGCTGCGGGAAAATATATGATGAAGCAGCGGAGCGGCGCCATTGTAAATATCAGCAGCATTGTCGGAATTTCAGGCAATGCCGGACAAGCCAATTATGCCGCGAGCAAAGCCGGTGTAATCGGACTTACAAAGTCTCTTGCGAAGGAGTTTGCGGCATGGGGAATACGCGTCAATTCTGTTGCACCGGGTTTTGTTGAGACGGATATGACCGGCGTACTTGCGGAAAAGCTGCGTGAAAATATGCTTGCTTCCGTTCCGCTTAAGCGTTCCGGACAGCCTGGAGATATTGCGGACGCTGTGCTGTTTCTCGCCGGACAGTCTGCGTCGTATATCACCGGTCAGGTGCTTACGGTTGACGGCGGCATGAGCCTGTAGATTTTTTGCTGTAGAAAAACAGGTTTTGGATGCTGTTTATGGATATATCTATTCCGATTTAGAAAGGTTAGTTTTTTATATGAAAAGAAGAGTTGTAGTAACCGGCGTCGGTGCATTGACGCCTATTGGAAACAGCGCATCAGATACCTGGGTATCTGCAAAGACCGGTGTTTGCGGTATTGCGCCGATTTCTGTGTACGATACAACGGACCGGCGTGTAAAGCTGGCGGCAGAAATAAAAAATTATGATGTTGATGCTCAGTTCGATAAAAGAGATGCTAAAAGGATGGCGCGTTTTACAAAGCTTGCAAAAATTGCAGCCGAAGAGGCGGTAAAACAAAGCGGCATTGATTTTTCTGTGGAAAATAAAGAACGCTGCGGCACGCTTATATCGTCGGGAATCGGCGGACTTGATGTCATAGAAGCGGAAGAACAAAAGGGTCTTGAAAAGGGCTTTGACCGTGTTTCTCCGTTTTTTATACCGATGACTATAAGCAACATGGCTGCAGGTGAGGTTGCAATTAAATATGGGCTGCGCGGTCTGTGTTCCTGTACGGTTACTGCGTGTGCCGGAGGAACCAATGCAATAGGAGACGGCTTCAGGAATATTCGTGACGGATATCAGGATGTTATGATTTGCGGAGGCTGTGAGGCATGTATCACGCCGCTGGCCATGGGCGGATTTACCAGCATGAGAGCGCTTTGTGAATCGGAAGATGCAGGCCGCGCTTCTATACCGTTCGATTTGGAGCGAGGCGGTTTTGTTTTGGGAGAGGGCGCCGGAATACTTCTGATGGAAGAATACGAGCACGCAAAGGCGCGCGGAGCTGATATTCTGTTTGAAATATGCGGATACGGCGCGTCATGCGATGCGTTTCATATTACGTCGCCGTGCGAGGATGGAAGCGGAGCTGCAAACTGTATGAGATGGGCGCTTGACGATGCCGGAATACAGCCTGAGCAGATTGATTATATCAATGCGCACGGAACATCTACAAGAATGAATGATTTGTGCGAAACGCGTGCGATTCACAGTGTTTTCGGAGAGCATGCTTCTTCGCTTGCCGTAAGCAGTACCAAGTCTATGACCGGACACCTGCTCGGAGCGGCGGGAGCTGTGGAAGCGATATTATGCGGTTTTGCGCTTCAGGACGGTTTTATTCCTGCGACAATCAATTACCGTGTGCCTGATCCGGAGTGTGATTTGGATATTGTTCCGAACGAGGGCAGAATTGCGGATATAGAATATGCAATGTCTAATTCCCTCGGCTTCGGCGGACACAATGCAGCCTTGATATTCCGCAAAGTCGAGTGATGTCGGATTTTATTGCATATACGACCTATAGCTTGCAAAAGCTGTTTCGCCGGTAAGGCGGCAGCCTGTATTTAATGAGAAAGTATGGTGAAAATAAATGGGATTGCAGATGAATATTGATGAAATTGAGAAAATTCTACCGCACCGCTATCCTTTTTTATTAGTTGACAGAATTGTAGACGGAGAAGAGGGAAAATGGGCAAAGGGTATTAAATGCGTATCTGCAGGCGAAAATTTTTTTACCGGTCATTTTCCGGGGCATAAGGTGATGCCCGGCGTTTTGATTGTTGAAGCCTTGGCGCAGGTCGGCGCGGTCGCGGTACTCTCTTTGCCTGAAAACCGCGGAAAGCTTGCTTTTTTCGGAGGAATCAAGAATTGCCGTTTCAGAAGGCAGGTTGTTCCCGGTGATGTGTTAGAGCTTGAATCGTCACTGACGCAGCAGCGAGGAAATGTCGGTTTTGCAGAAGCTAAAGCTTATGTAAACGGAGAGCTTGCCGTTAACTGTGAGATCACCTTTGCGATTGCAGAGGCATAGAGAGCGCATAAATGGTATGACAAAGGATGAATCGTTAAAAATAAGTGCCGAGATTGCATCTATGATAAACGGAGGCGATCTTGTAATAGATTATACTGAGTCTGAGCTTGAAGCCGCAAAAATGGGTATTCCTGAAATCAGCCTTGAAGGATATCAGCATTCCGGACTTCTTGGGGATTTCAGAATCGATAACAATGAGTTTGAAAAATTTTTTGTGATAAAAAAACTTTGTGATAAGCTTGACATCTGGCGGCGAGCTGACGACAGGTATTTAAAGGAGCTTTTCGGACGCGCAAGGCTGTTTACAGTAAGAGAGTTTTACCGTGACCCTTATCTTTTTAATATTTCAGTTCCTAATGCCAAAATCGGAAATTTTGCTTTGATGGCCGTAACATATGACCGCGGAGAGATTTTTCAGCATGAGATGCCTGATTTTGAATCTGACCTTGTTGTGCCGCGGCTTGGTTTTTTTTCTGAGCTTGTGGCTTTTCCGAGCGTATACGAGGGGGTAATTCCTTGGGTAAGTGTCTGCCCTTCCGAAATTTCCTCAATGCAGACTCAAATTCGGCGCGCCCGAGGCAGAGTTCTTGTTCTCGGTCTTGGAATCGGCTATTATCCGTACGTGGTATCGGAGAAGGAAAACGTCGGCAGTATTACAATTGTAGAACGCCAGCCGGAGATTATCGAGCTTTTTGAAAAGAATATCCTGCCTCAGTTTACAAACCGCGGAAAAATACGTATAGTCCGGTCTGACGCATATGAATTTCTTGATTCCGTTCGTGACGGAGAATTTGATTTTTGTTTTGCGGATATTTGGGAGGGACAGATGGACGGAGCACTTGCCTATCTTAGGATAAAGGAGTATGAAGAAAGGCTTCCGAAAACAGAATTTACGTACTGGATTGAGGAGCAGATAATGAGCTATCTGCGCTGTTCAGAGTAATAAATTTACAGGAGGGTATGGAGCTGCTGAAAGCTGAGAAATCAGGAAGAAGCCCTATACATAGAAACAAAACTTCAGAGCTTGCATAGCCGCATCTCTGAAGTTTTTTCAATAAGGGGCTCACCCCGTCAAATGGCGTGGTAACCATTCAGTAGGAGATTTAAATCGGAGCAACGCTCCTGCGCTTGCGAACGATTGCAACCTACGCAGAGAGCGTTAGCTCCTCAGGGTTTCAGTGGGAGATTATACCTCCCACTGAAACCTTGAAGTGGAACCCGCCGCCTTAGGAGGCAACCGCCTTAGAAGGCGGGGGA
>CABPZV010000120.1 GCA_902462015.1 uncultured Eubacteriales bacterium
AATGGTGGGACATCTTGCCTGAGTTATAATTTAATTAGTCGGGACAGTTTAATATCTATTATCAATGTGTTATTGTTAATACGTAAAAGTTAGCGGCAGTTACGATATTAAAAACAACACACCGGTCGTCAAAAATAAAGGAGGTTATCGGAAATGAAATCAAAAAGCATAATTATGCCGATATTAAAAAATTCAGCCGTATGTAAAGCGGCTGTCGTCTTCAGCTTTACAGCAGACCTTTTTTTTATGCAGCTTCAGGAAAGAGGTAAAAGCAGAAATGTTGTTTGAACTGTTTATAAAATGGCTTATTCCTTTTCTGCTTGGCGCAGCAGTAACTTTCTTCGGAACTATGATGTTAAGAATCAAGGCTATAAAAAACGGTCTGCAGTGTCTTCTCCGAGCGGAAATCATACGATCATATGACAAATACAAAGAGAAAAAATTTGCACCTGTATACGTAAAAGAAGCACTGACCAAAGCATATTGCGCTTATCACGCATTAGGAGGAAACGACGTTGCAACCGCTCTGTACAATGAGACAATGGAGCTTCCGACCGAACCGTCATTCGAAAGTTAACTAAAAGACAATCGTCGCAATAAGTTTTCACAATGTCCCCCAAAAGGAAACAGCAAAGTTTTATGTCCTGCCTTTCAGAAAGGCAATATTTTATCGAATCTGAAATCGGACAAAACTTTGAACACGTGAGAAAGGAATGGTAATAAAAATGAAAATAGCAGGAATAGATATTTCAAAATGGCAAGGAGATTTAAATTTTACAAAAGTACGCGAAGAAGGTTTTGATTTTACAATTATACGCGCAGGAAGCGGAACTGTGCCCGATCCTATGTTTGAAAAAAATTACACAAGGGCAAAAAATGCAGGCATGAACATCGGCGCTTACTGGTATACCTACGCACAAAATACAGACCAAGCAGAAGCGGAAGCAGAGCTTTGCAATAAAATAATAAAAGGAAAAAAGTTTGAACTTCCAATCTATTTCGATATTGAAGATAACTCTGTCTTAGGGCTTGGCGTAAACACGGCAACGGCTCTTGTACATGCATTTTGCAAACGAATGGAAAGCTACAAATATTTTGCCGGAGTATACTCGTCTCTTTCAATATTTAACAGCCGCCTCAATGATTCGGAACTTCAACGATATGCCCATTGGGTCGCTTGCTGGAGCACATCCTGCAGCTATCCTTACCCTGAAAGCTTTGGAATGTGGCAGTACGGCGGAGAAACAAATCTGATACGTTCAAATCAGGTTGCAGGAAAGACAGTCGACCAAAACTATATGCTTGTTGATTATCCTTCTATGATAAAGTCGAAAGGCTTGAATGGTTATGCCGATTTAAATTACGATGTAAACGGAGATGGAGCAGTCAATTCGAAAGACATTATTTCTGAAATGAAAGCAATTGCATCAGGAGAAACAAACACCATCTTTGATCTTAACGGAGACGGAAAGGTCAACAGCAAGGACACTGTGGCTATTATGAAAAATATTTCAGGTGCAGAATTATCTGAAGTTCAGAATCCGCCGTCAGTTCCGGATAAGCAGGATTATACGGAATACACTGTAGTAAGCGGAGATACACTATCAGGGATAGCTGCTAAATTCGGTACGACGTACCAAAAAATAGCGGAATACAACGGAATAGAAAATCCTAATCTGATTATTTCAGGACAGATGCTGAAAATTCCTAAATGATAAGCAACATTCAACTAATATTTGAGTTGCTGTAATCTTTAGTTAAAACGCTGCTGCTGACTCTTTTCGGCTGCCAAAGTAAACTAAACAGCTCTATTATCAGACATAAATATGATGTCAGATAAATAGAGCTGTCTTTTATTGTATAACTTAAGCAAGATGTCCCACCTTAAGGCGACAGCCTTAATGATGGCCGCCTCTTAAGGCAATCGCCTTTAAAGCGGCCGCCCTAATGGCGATCGTCTTTCAGGCGGCGGGTTACATTACCATTCCGTGGGAGATACAATCTCCGACTGGAATGGTTGCCACGCCATTTGACGGGGCGAGCCCCTTATTAAATAAATGAAATTTTCACTTCTACCAAGACGAGCGCCATAATTGGCGTTTGCCTGTCAAGGCGCGCCTGTTTAAGCGTTATCTTTTTTGCGTTATGGAGATATGCAAAATAAGCCTGAATAACAAATATTATTGAATTGCAAACAATAAAAATTATTCAGAAAACATCGGTGTAGAGAGGTATCTTTCTCCGGTATCCGGAAGAAGAGCAACAATAACCTTTCCTTTGTTTTCGGGACGTTGCGCAAGCTTTGTAGCTGCAAACACGGCGGCTCCGGACGAAATCCCGACAAGTAAGCCTTCTTTGCGTGCCAAAGTACGTCCCATTTCAAATGCATCCTCATTTTCTACAGTTATAATCTCATCGTAAATCTTTGTATTCAGTGTATCCGGAACAAAGCCTGCGCCGATTCCCTGAATTTTATGTGGACCGGGAGTGCCTTTAGAAAGCACCGGAGAACCCGCCGGTTCTACGGCAACAACCTTAATATTTGCATTTTGTGATTTAAGATACTCGCCAACTCCGGTTATGGTACCTCCGGTCCCAACTCCTGCAACAAATATGTCTACCCTGCCATCGGTATCTTCCCAAATTTCAGGTCCGGTAGTATTCCGGTGTGCGGTCGGATTGGATATATTGGTAAACTGACTGGGAATAAAACTGTTCGGCGTTTCCGCAGCAAGCTCCTGCGCTTTTTCAATAGCCCCCTTCATTCCCTTTGCACCTTCGGTAAGAACAAGCTCTGCACCATATGCCTTTAAAAGATTACGGCGTTCAACGCTCATCGTCTCCGGCATTGTAAGAATTATCTTATATCCCCTTGAAGCGGCTACAGCTGCAAGCCCTATTCCTGTATTTCCGCTCGTAGGCTCAATGATAACAGCCCCAGGTTTTAATTCGCCCTTTTTTTCTGCGTTATCAACCATCGCCTTAGCAATTCTGTCCTTTACGCTCCCGGCAGGATTAAAATATTCAAGCTTTCCATAAATCGTGGCGTCAAGTTTATTCTGTGCGATGTAATTCGTCAGTTTAAGAAGAGGTGTCTTCCCTATCAGATCTGTTATTCTGTCAAATGTTTTCATGGCAAATATTCCTTTCATAATTAACAATTATAATATTTATAACAGTGCTTTGATAGATTTATATGAGAAAATCAAAAATTATAGAAATCTTCATATTATTCTATGATGTACGTTCAACTCTTCATATATAACCTATCGTTCCTATATGTTTTATATGTATTATAATAACACTAATACAAACAATTGTCAAGATATTTTATAAATAATATTTCAAAAACTCTATTAGGAATTTATTTCAGCTAATAAAATATTTTTTTACATCAACTTTCCGTATTGACATCGCATAAACAATGACATCAGATAACAAAAACGGCAAGTTTCAAATCGAAACTTGCCGTTTTCTGGTGGGGGAAGATGGATTCGGACCATCGAAGTCACTGACAACAGATTTACAGTCTGCCCCCTTTGGCCACTCGGGAATTCCCCCTGGAGCTGGTGATCGGAGTCGAACCAACAACCTGCTGATTACAAATCAGCTGCTCTGCCATTGAGCCACACCAGCATCACAAATTTATTATATTTTTCATCTCAACAAACCATTTCCTGCTGAGCACGTTTTTTATTATACCATAAGAATATTTGTTTGTCAATAGATTTTTTAAAGTTTTTTGCCGTTCTATGTTTATAAATTTTTATATAATGTTCTGCTCTTATTATTTCCATTATATCAGATAGATATTAACAACAAAAGCTTTTTTAATCTCAATTTAGTTTATTTATCTGATGCTAACAGTCAAAATTAAATTAAAAAAGCTGTGTGCCGTACATAGTCTGCAAAAAACACACAGCCATAAATACATGTAAAATGAAAACGGAACATATCATAAATTTAAATTATAAGCAATTCCCACATTTTCTTTAGCAAGAACTTCAAGCGCGGAGGCGTCAGGTTCTTCGACCGAAACGGTTTGCGCACGGTATTTTCGTACAAATTCTGCAAGCCGCACCGGGTTATCCGTCGGAATCACAAGATCAACTGCTTTCAATGCTTCCAGTACATTTTTTCTTTCATTATAATTTTGCTTTACATTTTCCGCCGATGATTCTGTACGCAATGCAATAATTAAAACATCCGAGGTATCCTTAATTCGTTTAAGCCGTTCGACCTCACGGTAATCAATACAGTCAAAAGTTCCGTATGCTATAACCCGTTTAGGCTCTGATGACAGTGCTGCGGACTTATCCGTATTTCCCGTTTTATCATCATATATACTCCCATTTTCTGATTTCTTTTTGCGTGTCATAAGAGCATATACCTGTTCTGCAGGACTGTATCCGCGATTTATAATGGCATCAACTCCGCGGACGATCGGCATGTCAATACCGAATTTATCAGCAAGTTCAAGAGCTGCCGGAATTGCATTTACACCCTCTACCACCATGCCAATTTGACCGATCGCATCTTTAGGCTCCATTCCTCTTCCAATCATTTTTCCGCATCTGTTGTTTCTTGAATGCTCGCTTGTAGCGGTAACAATCATATCTCCAATTCCTGCAAGTCCGGAAAAAGTTTCCTGACGGCAGCCCATTGCAGTTCCAAGTCTTGTAATCTCCGCCATTCCGCGCGTTATCAGCGCAGCTCTTGTATTGTCGCCGTATCCAAGTCCTGCCGAAATACCTGCCGCAAGAGCAACAATATTTTTCAACGCACCGCAAAGCTCAACGCCCTTGACGTCTGTGTTCGTATAGATTCTCATGCAAGTATTCATAAAAATATCCTGAACATATTTAGCAGTTTTCTCATCCGTACAAGCAGATACAATCGATGACGGCATATCAAGCGCAACCTCCTCTGCATGAGTCGGCCCTGAAAGCGCCACAAGCTTTACACCGCCGTGATTTCCATCCTTATTCAGTTCGTCGTATATCACCTCTGTCATAGTCATCAGCGTACCCGGCTCAATTCCCTTTGCGACATCGACAATAATCTGACCGTCAGACACAAACGGTCTGACTGCACCTGATGTACTTCTCACAAATACAGACGGAACTGCAAACAATATTATATCTTTATTTTGACAGACCTCCTCCGCATCTGAAGTAAATTTTATTTCGTCCGGAAGCTCAATCCCAGGCAAATTCGGATGAATGCGACTTTTTGAAAGCAGCTCAATCTCCTCTTTCAGGGCTGACCAAACAACAACCCCGTGCTCATTGACCGCAAGCATTCTTGCAAGTGCGATCCCCCATGTTCCTGCCCCAAGAATTCCTATTTTCATTTGAAAGCTTCTTCCTCCTCTACTGCCAAACCCACGGCAAAATCATATTTAAAATGATGATTTCAAAAAACACGCGGGCTGTGTCACTCGTTAACACCAAAACCCGCGCGCATTTCTTCATGTCAAATTATATCAGTTTTATTAGGCATTACCAAAGCGGCAATAATATAAAACAGTATTCCGCTTCCGCCGGCAAGACAAAATATAATCAAAATCAACCTCACAATAGTGGGATCAATATTGAAATATTCGGCAATTCCGGCACATACGCCGCACAGTTTTTTCCCATCATCTGTTTTATATAATCTCTTCCTCATACCTATAATTCAATCCTTTCATGCAGCCTTAAAACCTACGACGGATACAGCTACTGTTCAATGACGCCGCTGTCAATAAGCGAGCTCAAATATTTTGCGGTAGACTCTTCCGCTTCCTCCGGAGTAATTCCATATCTTCTCACAAGCTCCTGAGCAATTTGTTCAGCACTTATCTCATTTTTCAGCATTTTAAATATTACTGCTCCGGTTGAATTGAGTTTTATAATTCCGCTAAAGCGATTCACATCATCCCCGGCCGGTACAGCAACCTGCGTGTCACCAACCTTTTGAATAATAAAATCATATTTTAGTTTCATTAAACACAAAAACCTTTCTCAGTTTTTCTCTGCAGAAGATTCAGCATAATAAATCCGAAACGACAGTCTTTAATACTGTATGTATATTGCTCATGCTGTATTATCCGACGTTCCGCTCCGTTTAAAAAGTTTATACCGAAAAATAAAAGAATTATCAGAAAGCCCAACTGTAATGTGTAAATTATATAATAATTTAATCTTTTTGTCAAGTATAATATTATTTCTGCTTTACACTTGATTTTGGCGGTCTTTTTCCGTATGTATTCTTTCTTTTTTTCCTAACTGAAAAGCCAAAATCTCCGAGACGGCGGCCAAGCGCAAAATAATCGCCGTGTGTATACGCTATAAGTCCGGCGCGCTCGATCATCAGTCTTCCCTCACTGTCA
>CABPZV010000121.1 GCA_902462015.1 uncultured Eubacteriales bacterium
TCGGAAGCTTTCCGAAAAGAAGCAGATACACAGTCTCCTCAAATCCAAAACGGCCTTCTGAAACAAATCCATTTATAAGATCCTGAATATTAATTCCGCGATAATAAAGCTCTCCGTCACATGGAATTAAATTTCCTTCTTTGTCAGGCTTTTTTGCAATAATTTCGGAAATCTCAGTAAGTCCGGTCAAAACTCCGTTTCCCTTGATATCTCTGAGACCGCGTTTCACTGAATATTTATCATATAGAGTAGGGTCAATCTGAGAATTGAGTCTCGCCATCTCAGCAAGCTTCTCTATTTCAGGAGTCAATATTGAAAAATCTTTTTCTACCATCTTTCGCTTCCTTTCTGATTCAGAATTAAATTGTTTATCTTATACTTTCCTTATATTTATATTAGCATTTTTAACAAGCCGCGTCAACATCAGGAAAAGAAAGTTTACAAGTTACATATATTAATGTAATGAATCCGGAACAAAAAAACAGTTATTTGTAAAAGATATATCATTATGACTTACCAGGCACTGCAATATCAATCATTTTAAGACCGCTGTCTTTTGCTCATTCTCTGCCAATTTATATATCCGTAAACATCATTAAGCAAAAACATGATAAAGCATACAATAACAGAAATGTAGGAAGAATCGGAACATGCAGCTACCCCCCACAAAACAATCAATACGATATCGTTCGCCGCATAAGCAAGCGCGTATAATGGACTCCGTCTGAAAGTCAGATATACAGCAAGAAAGCTTGTCGTTACCGAGACTGTACTAAACGCAAGATTAGCCGTATTAAACGCCTTAAGAATATGATAAAAACCGAAAGTAACTACTGCGGTCAACGCTGTCATAAAATAAACCTCACCGATTTTTATATGATTTACTCTTACCTCTGCTTTATTTCCATTGTAAGGATTCCGAAGCCAGGAAACCAATGCAAATACAGCCATTGGAGCAGTCATTCCGAGATAGGTTATCATCTCTCCGTAATATGAAAAACTATAAGATATAATTCCATACAAAATACTGAAAATTACTGTAAGCAGCTGTCCTATCGGATTGCCCTTCGCATTGAAAATCAAGGATGTGACGCCTATAAGCAACGCTGTCAGCGTCAGATAATTTGTTCTGTCAAATATCAAAAACGATAAAACAGTTATAACAGCAGAAGCTCCCCACAATAGAATTTCAACCCTTGAAAAATTGCCTATTACAGACTTTAGCTTTATCATAACATTTTCCCTCTCCGTTTAAAATTAAAAAGCATCCGAATACACATCTACAAAGACCTAACGATGTGCACACGAATGCATCAGCATTTACTACCCGGCGGCAGCTAAATTTTATTATAGCTATATTATAACTTATTAAATCCAAAAAGTCAATACCTAATTAAACCGGATTTTTTCTGTATTCGAGCGGTGTAACGCCTGTTTCCTTTTTAAATGCGCGGCAAAAGTAGCTGACGTCATTAAAGCCTGAGGAAACCGCAACGTCTCCAACCGGCATAGCTGTTTCCGCAAGAAGCCTTTTGGCCTCTTCAAACCGCTTGCAATTGAGATATTTACCTACAGAAATTCCTTTAAATCTTGTAAAAAGATGCGCCAAATAATACTTATTTACAAAACACTTTGAAGCAAGCGTTTCAAGCGTAATTTCACTTTTATAGTTATTGTCGATATATTCGACTGCCCTATCAAGAACTTTATTATTTCTTAGAATATCGCTTTCTTTTCCTGACTCGTTAATAAGTCTAAAAAGATAAAGCAGCATATTGCGTGAAAGATTCTGGGCAATTTCAGCAAAAAACTGATCTTTAGTTTCAAATTCAGTGAAAATTCTGTCAAAATACAGGACGAAAGTAGAATACATATCGCTTGTAGGATATATAAAATCATAGTCGGGAGGAAGCAGATGGTTAGGAGGAAGATCGGTTATCTCAAGCTTATCATATGCAATAAACCTAACCTCAAAGCTGCTTGAGTCAAGGCTTCTTTCGCTATGTGAAACTCCGGCATTATATATTATGATGTCTCCCTTGGAAACATTTCGAGTAATTCCTCCGACCGTAACCTCTCCGTGACCATCATAGACAAAAACAATTTCAGAAAAATCGTGGCTGTGTGTCTTTTCCTCCCAGCCGCCAGACTTAAACTGTTTACCTGCATACAGCAGACGCGGCTTAAGCCGGATAGAATAATGATGCTCAATCAGATACTGCTGACGTTCCCCGCTATTATATACATGTGTGACATTCATGAAATGACCATTCCCTTCCTGCTCAGGCGTAAATCTTTACGCCTGTTTTGGATATAAATACAGATTCTTATATCAATATATTTTTTATATTTTTTGATTTATGGAATAGCGTCAATAAAAAAGTTTTATCAATTTCAAACTTGACAACTGCTATTTTATCAGCTCTGTTCCGACATCACAACAAAAACTATTATTTTATTTATGAGTTTGTACAGAACTTTTTACTCAAGCTTTGTAAAAGTTTGACGTTTTATCACTTTAGCATATTAACATATCATCTTTAAAATTTGCTGTTTGTTAATACCATTATATATATTTTCGACAATTTTGTCAATATCAAATGTAAATTATAGTACTTTGTTGCTTTGAAAATATGACAATTATCGTCATTGTAAAACAAACAAAAATAAGATATTATTATATTACAAATATCACATATAATACAAATCAGTGATTTTCAATCTTACGACAAAGGAGGCTGTCAATATGAACGATATTATTCTGCGAATGACCGGTATAGAAAAACGTTTTTCCGGCGTTCACGCCTTAAAATCGGCAAGCTTTGAACTGCGCGCAGGAGAGGTTCATGCGCTCATGGGAGAAAACGGTGCCGGTAAGTCTACTCTGATAAAAGTTCTCAGCGGAATCCACAAAAGAGACGGCGGAACAATTGAACTTTTCGGAAAGCCGGTTGAATTTGCAAATATCGCAGAATCGCAGAAAGCGGGTATCAGCGTAATACATCAGGAACTCAACATGATGAATCATCTGACAGTCGCTCAAAACATATACATCGGGCGCGAACCAATGAAAGGAATTATGATTGACGACCGTAAAATGGTTCGCAGTGCAGGAGAGCTTTTCCGCCATATCGGAGTAAATATTGATCCGGAAATTATGCTCGGTACTCTCACTGTAGGTAAACAGCAAATGGTTGAAATTGCTAAAGCAATCTCGCACGACTGCAAACTACTTGTATTGGACGAACCGACTGCAGCACTTACTCAACCGGAGGTTGAAGAGCTTTTTAAAATCATGAATGACCTTCGTAATAAGGGGATCGGAATGATTTATATATCACACCGCATGGATGAAATTAATCGGATTTCAGATCGGGTGACGGTAATGCGGGACGGCGAATACATCGGAACAGTGAATACAAAAGGTACATCTAAGGATGAAATCGTCAGGATGATGGTCGGACGAGTCATATACGGAGACAAAAAGGAAAAAAGCAGTGTATCTCAAAACGCCGAAACCGTCCTTGAGGTAAGGCACCTGAGTGCAGGTAAAGAAGTAAAAGACGTCAGCTTTTCTCTCAGAAAGGGCGAAATTCTCGGCTTTGCCGGACTAATGGGAGCCGGCAGAACAGAGACAGCGCGCGCAATTTACGGTGCCGATCCTAAAGACTCCGGTGAAATATTCGTACGCGGTAAAAAAGTCCGGATAAGACAGCCGGAGCAAGCGGTAAAAAACGGCATATGCTATCTTTCTGAAGACAGAAAACGCTACGGCCTTTTACTCATCAAATCTGTAGCCGAAAATTCAGCTTTAGCGTCCATTGACAACTTTACTAAAGCCGGCTGGATAAACGATAAAAGCATAACAAAGGCAGCGGCAGAGACTAACGCGCTGCTCCGGACAAAAACCCCCTCTATGTATCAGGAGCTGAAAAATCTGTCCGGAGGAAACCAGCAGAAGGTCATCGTTGCAAGATGGCTGATAAAAAATTCCGATATTTTCATTTTTGACGAGCCTACAAGAGGCATAGATGTCGGCGCAAAAAGCGAGATGTACGAGCTTATGGAAAAGCTTGCAGCGCAGGGCAAATCTATCATTATGATTTCTTCAGAACTGGCTGAAATACAGCGGCTCTCAGACCGTGTAATCGTTATGTGCGAAGGACGTATTACAGCTGAGCTCGACATTGCAGACGCCACTCAGGAAGAAATAATGAAATATGCCACCATGCGGAACTGACCGCTTATTTTCAAAATAGAAAGGACTGTTTACAATGGATAAAAAAAATACCTTTGCGGGGATCGATACACACAAAGCGCCGAGAAAGATCGGTCAAAACATAATTATTCTGATAGCTCTTGTATTCCTTGTAGCCGTATTTTTTGCGCTGAATCCACATTTTATCGATAAATACAACATCGTCAGTATGGCGCAGTCTCTTGCTCCTTATGCCATCATGAGCCTTGGAGTCACTTTTGTAATCGCAACAGGCGGAATCGACCTTTCAATCGGTACCGTCTGCATTGCCTCCGCCGTTGTAGCCGGAAAAATGTATACGTCCGGACTGCTCGGTCAGAATCTTTGGCTGACAATTCCGATTATGATTGCCATCGGAGCTCTTTTCGGAGTTATCAACGGACTGCTCATAGCAAAATTAAAAATGCCTGCATTTATTGCAACTCTTGGTACAATGATGATATCACGAGGTCTTTCTGCCCTAATTGTATCAGATCCAAATATATTTTTTCCGAGCGGAACGTGGTTTAACAAAACATTTTCAAATGCAAACGGTATTCCCACAGGAATTTTCTGGATTACCGGCTTCACATTAATCTGCATGTATATCATGTACAAAAATAAAACCGGACGATATATTCTTTCAATCGGCTCAAACGAGGAAGCCACAAGACTTTCCGGCATCAATACGGATAAATACAAAATTATCGCTTATACCTTTGCCGGCCTAGGCGCCGGAATCGCCGCAATTTTCTGGGCTTCATCATTTCCGACAGTCGCTGCGGCAACAGGAAACGGAATGGAGCTTGACGCCATTGCCGGAGTTTATATCGGCGGAACAAGCGCTGCCGGAGGAGTCGCTTCTGTTACAGGCTCGGTAATCGGCGCTGCGCTTCTTGTCGTAATCAGAAACGGATTGAATATGATTCTCGCAAAATTCAGTCTAAACCTCAATTCGACTTACGTTACCTATGTCCTTACTGGTATTATAGTCGTTGTCGCTGTACTGATGGACGTCATTAAAACAAAGAAGCAAAGCCGTATAAAAACAGATAAAAAAACGAATAGAAAAAATAACAGCAGTACTCCCTCTCAGGCCGTATGAAAGATGTCTGACTGTGTGGTAACAAAAGCATATCTGCCCGATAAGGGCATAAAAGGAGGAAATCCAAATGAAAAAAATAAGAAAGATTCTGTTTACACTTCTTGCGGCGACTGTCGCAGCAGGAACCGTACTTCCGCTTGCCGGATGTTCAAACAATGACACAAACGGAGGAGGTACAAGCGAAAATAAAACTATTGCGGTCATTGCCAAAGGCGAGTCACACGCATTTTGGCAGTCGGTTAAATCAGGCGCCGAAGATGCAGCAAAAAAATACGGATATACAATTACCTTCCGTGGACCTGCAAGCGAAAGCGCAAAGGATCTTCCGTCACAGCAGGAAATGGTTCAGACCGCACTTTCAAACAACGTTGCCGGAATGGTGCTCGGAACAATCGGAGAAGGCTTTACAGATATGCTTGCCCAAGCGTATGACAAAAAAATTCCTGTTGTTCAGTTTGACTCAGGAATTTGGGCAAAGGATATAGAAGCTCTCAACTCTCAGAATAAAAATCCTATTATTTCATCCGTCGCTACAAGTAATACTCTTGCAGCCGGACTCGCGGCAGAAAATTTCTTCGCAGAAATCAAAGATGACATTGCAGTGTCAGAAAATTATGTTGTAGGTGTTATACAGCACGACGAAACACAAACGGGAATAGATCGGGCACAGGGATTTATTGACAAATTTACCGAGCTTGCAAACGCAGACAGTACGACAAACGGCAAATATAAAATTGAAAAGGAAGTAAAGCCCGGCGACGCAGACAATGCATACAAGGCGGCGCTCGAAGCGCTCTTTGAAAAAGGTGCTAATGCAATCTTCATGTCAAATGAAGGTGTTGTTAAACAGGTATATGACGCCGTTACAGCAGCAGGCGGAAAATATGACAATATTATGTTTTGCGGCTTTGACGCAGGTTCTAAACAAATCGAATGGATGAAAGCGTCTTCGGGCGCTAA
>CABPZV010000122.1 GCA_902462015.1 uncultured Eubacteriales bacterium
CTACAAAAGGAAAGACAGTGATTTTACGGTCGTCCTTACTTCTAAGCTTCAAATTCCATATCAGGCAATTTTCGTATTCTCCGACAAAATACCTTGCTCTTGCGAATAAGCCGCCTCTTTTGGCTTCGTATGTAGTATATCCCATTCCGTGTGTTGCCTTCCAAACTCTCGGACGGCTCTTTGCAGGCTCAGCGGTCGGACACCAAAAATTTTTTCCGTCTTTAATATAAGTATAAAAACCGCTGCGGTCTGTAGGAAGATGAAAAAAGCGGTAATGATTAATACGCCAAATCTGGGGCGACTTGTAAAATGCAACACCGCCGCCCGCCTGTGAAATCATAGTAGTAAACTCCCCGTTAGAAAGATAATTCATCCATGGAGTAGGAGTATTGCTTTTGTCAAAGCTTACCTCTTTTCTGTTGTCATTAAAATGGTACATTGTTTTTTCCTTTCTTTTATATATACTTGTATTTTTATCCAGACAAATAGCATTATAATTTTTGTTATCGTTTCGTGAGGTATTATAACACAAATTCCGGGCAGACCGCAATGTTTCGGGATTTTGCTTCGCAAATCGCCGTTTTTAACGGCGAAACGAAACTTGCACCTTAAAGCTTTAACTTTAAGGTTATTATACCATAAGTCACTTGCCGAACCGCAACGTTTCGGGGTTTTGCTTTGCAAAATCGCTGACTTTGTCAGCGAAGCGAAACTTGCACCTTAAAGCTTTAGCTTTAAGGTTATTATACCATATTTTTTCGTCATAGAAAAGAGTATTTATAAAAAAAATGTAAAACAAATAAAAAATGTACATTTTACTAAAATATATCTTTTGAAGTATTTGCCGCAGAGATTATTATTCTGTGAACTTTAGGAAATACTGTACTAAGTAAAGATAGAAAAAGGAAAGGAAGCTTTCATAAAACCGAAAGCCACAGTAACAAATGAATTATCTTTGGAAAGACAATCTTAATCCTCCCAGATTTCCGCACCTCGAAGGGAGTACAGAAACAGAAGTATTAGTTATAGGAGGTGGAATGGCAGGTGTTCTGTGCGCGGCTCAACTGAAAAAATCCGGCGTCGACTGCATTCTTGTAGAAGGCGGCAAAATCGGAAACAAAATAACCAAAGGAACAACTGCAGTTCTTTCCGCGCAGCACGATATACTTTACAGCGACATGATACGTGACTTTGGAGCAACATATGCAAAACTGTATCTGGAAGCAAATCTCCGTGCGGTTGAAAAATTCCGCAAACTTTCAAAAGATATCCCGTGTGACTTTGAGGAAAAGCCTTCATATATGTATTCCCTGCACGATGGGTCACGCATGAAACAAGAGGCGGAAGCGGTTAAATCCCTTGGCTTCGGCGCAGTATTTTCACTTGAGGCTCCGCTACCGTTCCGCGTAGCCGGAGCTGTATGTTACCCCGGAATGGCTCAGTTTCATCCTCTTAAATTTCTTTACGGAGTTGCAGAAAAAGAAAATCTGAATATATATGAAAATACCTTCGTTAATAAACTGAAGGGCACAACAGCATATACCGCAAACGGAACCATACACGCTCAAAAGGTAATTGTTGCAACCCATTTCCCTTTTATTAATCTGCATGGACTGTATCCGGTGAAAATGTATCAGCAAAATGCATATGTCGTCGCCTATGAAAACGCCCCGGATCTTGAATGTACAGTAATAGATGCTGCAGAGAACGGAATCTTCCTGCGAAATTATAAAGGTTTGCTTATCGTTGGAGGAGGAAGCCACCGCACCGGAAAAAACGGCGGAGGCTTTAACGTGCCGAGAGAATTTGCAAAAAGATATTTCCCTGATGCAAAGGAAAAATACGCCTGGATAAATCAGGACTGTATAAGCCTCGACGGAGTTCCGTATATAGGACAATACGGAAAGCTGCTGCCTAACGTCTACACTGCAACCGGATTTAACCTCTGGGGAATGACCACATCAATGGCAGCCGCGGAAATACTGGCCGATATGACGGCAGGACGTTATAACCGTTATGCCCCAGTATTTTATCCAAGCAGAAAAATGAAGGTAAGCAAAGCTCTGTCAAACATCGGGATCTCCGCACTGAATTTAATTTCTCCCACTGTGAAGCGGTGTCCGCATCTCGGATGTGCGTTAAAATGGAATTCAGTTGAGCATAGCTGGGACTGCCCGTGTCACGGTTCACGATTCAAGGAAAACGGAGAATTGATAAATGGTCCTGCAATGAATAATGCACATGTAAAATAAACAAAGCCTAAATAAAAGTCTGAATAATAATTAGTAAAACAAACGAAAATTAAATGTCAAATAACTATTGACAAAGTAAAAAACATGTGTTAAAATGTTTTTAAAGTATATTTTGTTATACTTGGATGAATATAGAAACATAAGTTAACTGGCACACATCAGAGAATTTGTGTAATCATATTCACATAAACCTGTGATTAAGAATAGTAGCTCAGCAAAATTGCCTTCAGAGAGCCGCGGACGGTGAAATCGCGGCGGCGGATAGCTGTGTGAATGGACTTATGAGGGCGTCCGAAAGCATCCGAATGATTAGGTTTCTCCAAAGATGTAAGTAGAAGACGACGAGAAATTGCACTCGTAAAAAAGCATGGCATATGGTTGTATGCGTGAGAGGATGCTGATTCGGCATCAAGCAGGGTGGCACCGCAGGAGATTATATCGCTCCTGTCCCGGCATATAGACGGGACAGGAGCGTTTTTCGTTTCCTTAATTTTTTAATAAGTTACCGCCATCGCAGACATATATCCAGCAGCCCCTCTAAAACGCAGCACAAACGTGCTAAGTGCTGACAATTACACCCTGAGCACAGACAAGAATTCAGCACACACGGTCAGGTGTTGAATGCAATAAAAAAATGACCGAAATTTTCAATAATGGGCTTGCCCCGTCAAATTACGTGGCAACCATTCAGTGGGAGATACAATCTCCCACTGAATGGTGAAATGTAACCCGCCGCCTGAAAGGCGATCGCCATTAGGGCGGCAGCTTTAATGGCGATTGCCTTAATGTCGGGACATCTTGCCTAAGTTATATTCTGAAAATTTTTCAGAAATAGTATGTACGAAAGGTATGGTTAAAAAAATGAAAAACTCAAGACAAATTTCACGCATTTTCACCGCAGCAATGGCTGTTTTAACATGCGCCGCTGTATTTTCATCATGCGGCAAGGATGACAAAATTCCGGTAATCGGAATCAATCAGCTCGGACAGCATGGCTCTCTTGACAACTGCCGCGAAGGATTTTTAGCAGGTCTTGAAGAAGCCGGACTCAAGGAAGGAACAGACTTTACTGTAGACTATCAGAACGGCGGATTTGACGACAACATTATATCTCAGATTTCGTCTACATTTGCATCTAAAAATGTCGACTACATGGTGGGAATTGCAACAAATTCGGCAATTTCTTGCTACAATGCGGCGGAAGAAAAGAACATTCCGGTTGTCTTTATAGCAGTATCAGACCCTGAAGCAGCAAATCTCACAACCGGAAACGTGACAGGTACATCCGACAAGCTTCCCGTTGATGCTCAGCTTGAGCTTATCCGTAAAATGCAGCCTGACGCGTCAACTATAGGAATAATTTACACGACAAGCGAGCCTAACTCAGTATCCACAATCGCAGACTATCAGGAAAAGGCAGGAAATTACGGTTTTACAATTGACGCAGTGGGAGTAACGTCCCAGGCCGAGGTAACTCAGGCTGCAGATACTCTTATAAGCCGCGGCGTAGACTGCTTTTCGAACCTGACCGATAATAATGTTGTAGGAGTTCTCGATTCAATTCTCGAAAAGACAAACGAAGCCGGAATACCGATTTACGGCAGCGAAATTGAACAGGTTCAGAAGGGCTGCGCGGCTTCAGCAGGAATCGACTACATCGAGCTTGGCAAACGAACAGGAAAAATGACAGCAAAGCTGATCAAGGGTGAAGCAACCGCTTCAGAAATGCCTTATGAGACTATTACAGATTATAAGGTGTACATCAACACCGAAGTATGCAATACTCTCTCTGTAGCAATTCCGTCTGACATTGCGGAGACGGCGATAGAAGCGAGCGAAGCGGAGTAATCAGAATACTAAGCAAACTATCATTTGTGGATACGGTCGCTTTTTAAAAAAGCTCCGCTAAAACTTTAAAAGCCGCATTTCGCGGCATTGGAGTATTAATATGCTTGACCTAATTTTCAACACATTAATTCAGGGATTAATCTATTCCCTGCTCGCTTATGGAATTTTAATCACCTATAAAATTCTTGATTTTCCCGATCTGTCGGTTGATGGAAGCTTTCCGCTCGGCGCCGCGGTTACCGCAGTTATGCTGACCGCCGGTATAAACCCCTGGCTTACGCTTCCGGCGGCAATCGCAGTCGGAGCACTTGCTGGACTTGTCACAGGAATGATTCATGTAAAATGCCGCGTGCGCGATCTTCTTGCCGGAATTATAACAATGACTGCGCTTTTTTCCATAAACCTGCAGATTGCAGGTTCAAATCTCGCAGTCCCACGCAATTTTAATACAATTTTTACATCCGGCATTATGGACAGAATATTCGGAATCGTTCCCAGAATCGACACGTTGGTAAACAGAAAACTGTTTTTGACCTTAATCATTTCGGTAGCCGCTAAAATTCTGCTTGATTTGTATTTCAAAACCAAAAGCGGCATGTTGCTGCGCGCAGTCGGAGATAACGGAACGCTTGTAACCTCTCTTGCCAAAAACAGCGGTACGGTTAAAATTCTCGGCCTCGTGATTTCCAACGCGCTTGTAGCACTATGCGGCTGCATTGTATGTCATGACCAGCGCGCCTTTTCAAGCACAATGGGTACCGGACAGATGGTTTTCGGACTCGCGGCAGTTATAATTGGAACTACAATCTTTAGGCGCATGTCATTTGTCCGTGGTACAACGGCTGTAGTTGTCGGAAGTATAGCTTACAAGCTTTGTATTCAGCTCGCGATTTTAGCCGGACTTCCTGCAAATCTGCTCAAGCTGATTACGGCAATCCTGTTCCTGATTATTCTCATTCTCGGCAATTTCCAGATGAAAGGCGGCCGAAGACATGCTTGAACTAAAAAACATTACAAAGATATACAATCCCGGCACAATCAATGAAATGTGTCTTTTTGATGATTTCAGTCTCACATTGAACGACGGCGAATTCCTTTCAATTGTCGGAAGCAACGGAAGCGGAAAAACATCTATGCTGAATATAATCTGCGGCTCCATTCCGACAGACGGAGGAACAATTGAAATCGGCGGTCAGAACGTCGGAAAAATGCGCGATTATCAGCGTGCGCGGCGAATCGGAAGAGTCTATCAGAATCCTGCAATGGGTACATGCCCGTCCATGACAATTCTTGAAAATATGTCTCTCGCAGACAACAAGGGAAAGCCTTTCGGACTTGGCTTTGCAGTAAAGAAAAAAAGGGCTGAAGCTTACCGCGAGAAACTCCGTGAGCTTGGGCTCGGACTTGAAGATAAACTCGACGTAAAGGTCGGCTCGCTCTCAGGAGGGCAGCGGCAGGCAATCGCTCTTTTAATGGCTGTGATGACACCTATAGATTTTCTGATACTCGACGAACACACGGCAGCACTTGATCCGCGAACTGCCGAAATTATAATGGAGCTTACCGATAAGCTTATAAGGGAAAAAAGTCTCACCGCAATGATGGTAACTCATAATTTGCGCTATGCCGTTGAATACGGCTCTCGGCTTGTCATGATGGATAAAGGCAAGTTTGTAATGGACGTCCGCGGCGACGCTAAGAAAAACCTGCGTACCGAAGACATTCTTGACGAGTTTAACCGTATATCAATCGAATGCGGCAATTAATTTCTTCGTAGTTAGTAACGGAGGAATAAGACTTAAGGAGCTTTTTGAAAAAAGCTCCTTAAGAATCCGCAAAAACTTTAAAATGGTGTTTATTAACAGAAAAAGCGACAAACTGCCGTGCCGAAAAAACTCAAATTACAGAGAGACACAAACTTTAGCTCACAGCATTTGTGCTTACTTTGGCTGTTGAAGCTTCATAATTATGACCATACCTTTCCGCTACGCTCCAAGGCACAAAAGGGATATGAAATCCGAGTGCGTCACGTAGCATTCAAAATTTTGTGTTAAAATATTGCTTGGGAAAGCAGACACACTACACAACACGTAGAGGTGAGTAGCATGGCATTTCGCCATCCGAATA
>CABPZV010000123.1 GCA_902462015.1 uncultured Eubacteriales bacterium
GACAGAGCGCCGTTCGCCAGTACCAAGCCGATTTTCCCGTTCGGGGCAAGGTGATGTATCATATGCTGTATCCAAGCATAGTTAGCGTTGCCGGCAGGGGGAGTGCCGTATTTCCAGCGAACATCGTCTTTGAGCTTGTCGCCGCCCCAGTTAGAGAGGTTGAACGGCGGATTTGCCATAATGAAATCAGCCTTTAAGGTTGGGTGCAGGTCATTAAAGAATGTATCTGCCTGATAGGAACCAAAGTCTGCGTCAATACCACGGATAGCCATATTCATTTTAGCCATCTTCCAAGTATCGGCGTTGCTTTCCTGACCGTAAACGGACACACCGAACCTATTGCCAGCGTGTTCTCTTATGAACTTGACCGACTGAACAAACATACCGCCCGAACCGCAGCAGGGATCGTACACACGGCAGTTGGAAAACGGCTTCAAAATTGCCACAATCGTTTTAACAATGCTGGAGGGGGTATAAAACTCGCCGCCCTTTACGCCCTCATATGCCGCAAACTGAGCGATACAGTATTCGTAAGTTCTGCCGAGCAAGTCTTTGCTTTCCTCGGTATCTCCCATATCCATATTGGTAAACAGGTCAACGACGTCGCCCAATACACGCTTGTCCAAATCAGGACTTGCGTAATTTTTCGGCAGTACATTTTTAAGGCTCTTGTTCTCCGATTCAATCGCTCTCATAGCGTCGTCAATGACAGTACCGATTTCGGGGGTATGAGCCGAAGAAGCGATTTTGCTCCAACGGGCACTTTCGGGGACGAAAAAGATGTTGTCCGCTGCATAAGCGTCTCTGTCGTCCTCAAAGCCGTCGCCATCAGCTACCAGCTCATCGTATTTCTTTTTAAAAGCACTCGATATGTAACGCAGGAATATAAGACCTACGATAACCTTTCTGTACTCTGCCGCAGGAATGTGTCCCCATAAAACGCAGGCAGCGTCCCAAATCTGTTTTTCAAAGCCAATGTTGGCGTTGCTCTTTTCAGCCATGCTTGTATCTCCGTTTCTATTTTTATCGTTTTCGATTTGACGCTGTTTTTGGTTTCCTGCTTCAGTTCTCCTGGTCGTTTGGTATAAATTCGAGAATGTCATCGACGCCGCAATCCATAACACTGCAAATGCGTTCAATGCTTTCCAGCGACAGATAACCGCCTCTTTTTAGACGAGTCATAATATTAGCAGAAAACCCTGCCTGTTCTATTAATTGCGCATTGCTCATGTCTTTTTCAATCATCATATGAAAGAGCTTTTTATAGCTGACAGCCATATCCACACCTCCGTTGGTGATAATGTAAAACATTAAGCTTAGTATATCACGAAAGCGTGAAAAAATCAATTCTAAAACTTACAGTCTCAAATGATTTGCATTTTTTGGCTTTTATTATTTAGAGTTATGACAAAACTTCTTATTCCCAATGTTGTTCAGCCTCCCGCTTTCTCCGGGAGCAAGAATGATTTGCTGACCAGAGCATGAGATGCTTACAGTTAGGTCTGATTCGCCCATAAATTCGAGGCTGTCCACATCCGAATCGTACAGCATTTCAGTCATTGCTTTTTCTTTTCTGAATCAAACCAAATTAATGGCAGCAGCAATTTATAAACAGACAATTTTTAGACAAATCATGTTTTTATGCCTGTTTTTTGTGCAGATAAATCTTCCTATCTATTTTTTAGACAGTCAC
This sequence comes from uncultured Eubacteriales bacterium, assembly GCA_902462015.1. GTDB lineage: Bacteria > Bacillota > Clostridia > Oscillospirales > CAG-272 > UMGS911. The sequence goes on from CABPZV010000123.1 coordinate 1,694, forward strand.
ATTTATGCTGACTGTTTTCAAAAAGCTTTGTTTCTCTTATACTGTAAATACAAAATCAAAATTTAATAAATGTCTTGTTGTTGATCGAATACAATTAGACCTAAGCTTTCAAATAAACAAAGAAAACTCACGCTTAATTATATTCTTTTTACACTGAGAAAGGACGTCTCTGATAAACAGAGAGACACGGTAATTATTATGAAAATGCGTTCCATCATTCCGATGAGAATTGCGAAAATCGGTTACATTTTAATATCCGCCGCATTTTGCCTGGTTGGAATAATTATGATGATTCACCCTGATTTATCTCTCAATATAATCGGAATATTCTGCGGTATCGCAATGATAACTTTCGGCATTGTAAAGCTAATCGGATATTTTTCAAAGGATCTTTTCCGGCTTGCATTTCAATACGACCTGCAATTTGGTATTCTAATGTTAGTTATAGGTCTCATTATACTCTTAAAACCGATAAATACAATAAATTTTAGTAGTAGATTTAAAAGAGCTATGTGAACAGGAGGAGCCAATTTACGTAGGACTTGCAGTCCTGCTTGCCTGCATTGCGATGCTTGTACTCCTTGACGGCTGGCTTGTTCCATTTGTGTTTCTTGCATCTATCGGTTCAATGATTCTTTTAAATCTCGGCACTAATTTTATCTTAGGCGAAATTTCTTATATTACAAAAGCATTGTCAGCTGTCTTACAGCTCGCTGTAACAATGGACTACTCAATATTCCTATGGCACAGCTACAATGAGCAAAGAGAAAAATTTGACGATCACAAAGATGCTATGGCTGCCGCCATAAGAGAAACTCTTACGAGTGTTGTCGGAAGCTCTATTACTACGATCGCAGGCTTTATAGCGCTCTGCTTTATGTCCTTTACACTCGGACGGGATCTTGGAATCGTCATGGCAAAAGGTGTTCTTCTCGGTGTGCTTGGATGCGTAACAGTACTGCCGTCTCTTATTCTCGTATTTGATAAGCCTCTTCAAAAAACAAAACACAAGTCGGTTATACCAAATATGAATAAGTTTGCCGGAGGTATTATAAAAATATTTCCGCTGTTCCTTGTTCTGTTTGCCATATTAATCGTCCCTGCTTATTACGGATATGACAAAGCCAACAATGAGGTTTATTACGACATGGGAGAATGTCTTCCCGAAGACATGAACTACGTAATTTCTAATTCTAAGTTAAGCGAAGATTTCGATATTTCATCGACTCATATGGTACTCATAAATTCAAATCTCCCGGCAAAATCAATTCATAAAATGACCGACGAAATGGAGCAAATTGACGGAGTCAAATATGTACTTGGCTTAGAATCCGTGGTCGGTTCACGTGTACCCGAAGAAATAATTCCGGAAAGCATCAGCGGAATTTTGAAAAGCGACCGGTGGGAGCTGTTACTTATAAACTCGGAATACAGTGTTGCAAGCGATGAAGTAAACAATCAGCTTGACAGTCTGAACAGTATACTGAAAAAATACGATGAAAACGGAATGCTGATCGGTGAAGCACCATGTATGAAGGACATGATTGAAACTACCGATCATGATTTTAAGGTAGTAAACGCAATCTCCATAATTGCTATATTTATTATAATAATGCTTGTAGAAAAGAGCATTTCACTTCCTATAATTTTGATCGCAGTAATAGAATTCGGTATATTTATCAACCTCGGTTTACCGCATTATCTCGGTCAAAGCATGGCGTTTATAACACCAATCTGTATAAGCACTATTGAACTCGGCGCAACCGTTGACTACGCGATTCTGCTGACAACCAGATACAAGGCAGAGCGAATGGGCGGCGCAAACAAACACACAGCAATTCACACCGCACTTTGTACATCAATTCCTTCGATTATAGTATCCGGAATGGGTCTCTTCGCCGCAACTTTCGGCGTCGCTCTCTATTCGGACATTGAAATTATCAGCTCGATGTGTATGCTGATGGCACGAGGAGCCGTTATCAGTATGCTTCTGGTTATCTTTATACTGCCCGCTATGTTTATGCTGTTAGATAAGATAATCTGTAAAACCACAATGGGCATGACAAAAATAAATACAAATTATGTAGAGGTGTCAAGATAATGAATAAGATAGTAAACAAAGTTATATCGGTAGGTCTTTGCACAGCAGTTATCGCCGGAACTGCCGGAGCAGTTTATGCATTGAATTCTGATAAAAATGCAAAAGATACAGAAGCTGAAAATTATAAATCGGCTGAGGCCAAATATATCAATACTGAACTTTTCGGAGCAGACAACGAAAATTCTTCTGTCGATAGATCAGGAATATCTAAGGATGAGACCGTCTACGTACTTGCTTCAGCTGACGGAAACGTACAAAAAATAATTGTCAGCGACTGGATTAAAAACAACATTGAAGCAAAAAGCATTTCCGACAAAAGTGAACTTTCTGATATCACTAATGTAAAAGGCGATGAAACTTATTCAATAAACGGAGAAAATGCTAAGGTATGGGATGCACAGGGAAATGATATATATTATCAGGGAACAATTGAAAAGGAGCTACCTGTAGGAATCTCTGTATCATATCAGCTTGACGGAAAAAATATATCCGCAGCCGAGCTTGCCGGAAAAAGCGGCCATGTCAATATTCGCTTTGATTATGATAACCGCCAGTTTGAAATGGTCAGCATAGACGGCAGGCAGGAAAAAATATATGTTCCGTTCGCAATGCTTACAGGTATACTGCTTGACAATAACATATTTACTAATATTGAAATATCAAACGGAAAGCTGATAAACGACGGCGACCGCACAGCCGTCGTCGGATTCGCATTTCCAGGTCTACAAAATAACCTAAACATTGATAAAGAGTCTTTTGAAATTCCGGATTATATAGAAATTAACGCCGACGTTCAAAACTTTGAATTCGGAATCACAGTAACGATTGCAGCCAATGAGATTTTCAATAATTTTGACTCAGATAAATTGGATTCCATAGAGGATATCTCCGGCGCTTTTGATGAGCTCAACGTCGCGATGAATAAACTGATGAACGGTTCTTCAGAACTTTACGGAGGTCTCTCCGCATTACTTGACAAATCTGAAGAATTAGTAGCTGGAATTAATAAGCTTTCAGAGGGAGCTAAAACACTAAGTGACGGCGCTGCAAATTTGGATAACGGAGCGGCAGGCCTCCAGTCGGGTATCGCTGAACTTCATTCAGGACTGTCCGCACTATCCTCAAATAATTCCACTCTTACGACTGGCGCTAAACAGGTATTTGACACTCTTCTCTCTACCGCTAACTCTCAAATTTCAAGTGCGGGACTTTCCGTTCCAAAGCTAACAATAGAAAATTATACCGATGTGCTGAACAATGTTATCGTTTCGCTCGACGAAAATGCAGTATATAACCAGGCTCTGCAGTCGGTAACAGATGCTGTCAATGCAAATCTTGCTACAATTGAGGAAAAAGTCACCGAAGCGGTAAGAGCACAGGTTGCATCCCAAGTAACTGTAGCCGTTCAGGAACAGGTAACCTCTCAAATTAAAGAAGCCGTCCGTGAGCAGATAGCCGAGCAGATAATTCCCGCCGTAACAAATGGACAGCTTACAAAAGATATATATGAAAACACCGAAGTTGATATCGAAACAAGAAATGCTGTCGAAACCGCTATAACCTTACAAATGGAAAGCGATGATACAAAGAAACTGATAGACGATAAAATTTCACAGAAGATGGAAAGCGATGAAATAAAAGCAGCTATTACAAGTAAAACCGACGAACAGCTGCAATCGCAGGCAGTCAAGGATAAAATATCAGAAAATACCGAGCTGCAAAGACAACAGGCCATATCTGAAAATATGGCTTCGGATTCTGTTCAGCAGCAGCTGAAATCCGCTTCCGAAGGTGCAAAATCAATAATTTCACTGAAAACATCTCTGGACAGTTACAATAGCTTTTATCTCGGGCTTATTGCCTATACAGACGGAGTTAGTTCCGCAGAAATCGGAGCCGCACAGCTGAACGAGGGCGCATGTACGTTAAAAGAAGGAACTGCTGCACTCTGCTCAGGTGCAAACGAACTATATAACGGAATTTTACAGTTGAAAAACGGCGCGCCATCTCTTGTAAACGGAGTTACACAGTTAAAAGACGGAGCAATGCAGCTCTCAGACGGGTTAAGCCAATTTAACGAGCAGGGGATAAAAAAACTTTCTGATGCTGTAGACGGAAATCTGTCCGGACTGTTAGACCGTCTGAAAGCCACAGTGAATGTTTCTAAGAAATACAAAACATTTTCGGGACTTGACGATAATATGGACGGGCAAGTGAAATTTATATACCGGACGGATTCGATAAAAAAAGATAGTTAAACTATAAAGTTTTAAACGGAATAAAAAATATTAAACATTCAAAAACAATCCTTTTTTAATCTTTAACCTCAACTGTTATTTTAGTAGATTAAGTGAAAAAACAACTGTAAATCTATTTTCAAAATAATATTTTTATGGTAAAATAAC
>CABPZV010000124.1 GCA_902462015.1 uncultured Eubacteriales bacterium
AGATGCTGCCGGGTATGATAAGGAAGAAACAGAAGAAAAGGTATCAGAAGAATATAATACGGGATTAAAAACGCAGATAACAGACATAGGCGGAAAAAAAGAGAAAGGTTATATGCGTGTAATATTGGATGTTGAGGATTATCGGGCAAAACGTGAGGAAACACTACGCACGCTTGCAAGAAGAATGGCTTCGAAAGTTCAGAAATATAAAAACAGCGTAACCCTTGAACCGATGAATCCTTATGAACGTAGGATTATACATTCAGAAATACAGCAAATTCCTGGCGTAACAACAACTTCAGTTGGTATAGACAATGAGAGAAGAATAATAATTTACAGTGAGGACAGTGAAGGAATAAATTATTATAAAAAGTCAAGGAGCAGATATAAATATCAAAATTTTAGAGGAAGATATAATAAAGAAAGAAACAAATCGATAAATTTATCTGCAGAAAACGAAATAAATGATGCAGGAATAGAAAAAACCGAATAAACAGAAAATAAAACATATCCTCTGGCAATAAAGATTCCGAAAATCGGAGTATTATATATAGTCAGGGGGTATATTTTTTGAAGTGATTTATACAACAAATTATAGTAAAAAAGAAAGAAGGAATGGAAAAAGGTGAATGATGCGACAATAGCGGCAATATCAACGCCGCCGGGAAAAGGAGGAATAGCCGTTATACGTATCAGCGGCAGAGAAGCAGTAGCAATTGGAGAAAAGATGTTTAAAACAAAAAGCGGCAGAAAGCTTTCTGAAATTGAAGGCGCAAAGATGGTTTACGGTGACATATTATACAATGGTAAAATTATTGATGATGGACTCGCATCGGTATTTTTTTCACCGCATTCTTATACAGGAGAGGATACTGTAGAGATAAATTGTCACGGAGGAATTCTTCTTGCAAATAAAGTACTCGAAAGTGCGTTTTTCTGCGGAGCAGAACAAGCGGCGCCCGGAGAATTTACAAAGAGAGCTTTTCTGGCAGGAAATGTTTCATTGACTGAAGCGGAGGCTGTAGCGGAGCTTATTGATGCGCAAAGTGAGGGGCAGCTTATGTTGGCTTCATCGAATGCACACGGGGTTTTTGCAGGTGCTGTTTCAGAGCTTTATAACAGACTTTCACAGCTTGTTGCAAAAATATATGTAGATATCGATTATCCAGGCGAAGAACTGGTTGATTTTGAAAAATCAGATATACAAAATGAATTGTTAATGTTAATCAATGATATAGAAAAACTTTCAGGTACTTACAGAACGGGACGTGCGGTTGCGCAGGGAGTGTCGGTTGTAATCTGCGGAAAACCGAATACGGGAAAATCATCGATAATGAATATGCTCATAGGCAGAGACAGAGCAATTGTTACATCGGAAGCCGGAACTACCCGTGATATAATTGAGGATACCGTCGAAGCGGGATGTGTGCTGCTTCGTCTGTCAGATACTGCAGGAATACGAGAGGCAGAAAATGAAGCGGAAAAAATCGGTGTTGAGAAAAGTATTAAAAAAATCAAGGAAGCAGAACTTGTACTCGCCGTTTTTGATATTTCTTCAAGTCCTGATGAAGAGGACGAAAGATTTATTTCTGAACTTGAGACTTACCTTAAAAACGGCGGAAAAGCGATATGTGTTTTAAATAAATCTGATTTAACGATAAATAAAGAGGCTTTAGACAGGTACTCTTCTGTTTTTAATGAAACAGTTATTATTTCTGCCGCAAATAATGTAGGGGGAGAAGAGATACTTAAAAAAGCAGAAGCGCTATATATAGATGGTTCAATAGATATACATACGGATGCGATAGCTTTTAATGCACGTCAATATGCCTCTCTTTGCAATGCGTCAAAGTATTTAAAGGACGCATATAAAGCAATAATCGAAGGTGTAGAAGTGGATATTTCTGGAACTGACATGGAGCTTGCTTTATCAAGTCTTGGGCAAATAGACGGAAGAAAAGTAACTGAAGATATTGTGTCAAATATATTTGCACGTTTTTGTGTAGGAAAGTAAAAATAAAAAGCACCGTGACGGTGCTTTTTATTAAAAACTGAAAACATATATTTTTAAAGGCTTTATTTCCTTTTGCCGTTTTTAGAATTTTTCTTAGGAATCAGAGCGATGATAAGAATTATAGCAGCTATAGGAAACACAATTGCAACGATTATGCCGATAATATTGGATACTTTAGAGGATTCTTTACTTTCTGATTCGGCAGCTGTATCGTCCGAAGAACCGTTTGAAGAGCTATCATCTTTTTGATCTGTTACTTCAGAGTTTGTCTCAGTCAAAGAAGCAGTTTCCTCATTATTTTCTACACTGACTGAAGATTCTTTATCAGTTTCATTTTTTGTTTCGCTTAATGTAGAATTATCAGCTTCTGCCTCAGCAGTATCTGAAGTTTCTGTTTGATTAGAGGAGGAGGTATTTTGGTTTTCTGAGGTGTTTACGGTGGTTTCTGCATTAATAGAGAACGTTAAGGCTATTATCATTAAAAACGTAATTAATACAATAAATATTTTAGAGTTTAATTTAAAAATCGACATGAAAATTTCCCTTCTGATTAAACGTTAAAAATATAAAAAATACATTATGATAAATACAATATATAAAAGTAATATTAGCAAAAAAATATAACATAATGCTATCTATAATATTAACAAACGGTAAAAATCTTTCAGGATATAATATTGGACACAGGTTTTTGCCAGTTAAACAGTATTTTTAGAATATACGAAAGGTAATGTTTTAAATATGGAGAGAAAAAAATTTATAAAAAATGACACTGGATTTATCTGTGTTCACTGTGGAAAAGAAGTAACACCATTAGGATATACATCAAGAAATCATTGTCCGTATTGTCTATGGTCGCTACATGTAGATATTAATCCGGGAGATCGTGCCTCAGAATGCGGATCACCACTTGAACCTGTATTTGCTGAACCTGATCCAAAGAAGGGATTTATTATTACACATAAATGTACAGGATGCGGCAAAATAAGGAGGAATAAGGCAGCAGAAGATGATGACCGATATCTGATTATAAAAATGACTGTTAACAAAAATTTTTAAGGCAGAAAATAGTCTTTTATAAGTATGTAAACAATGAAAGTATATTATAAAATGTCATCAATAATATCTTTTGCTTCGTCCGGGGTTACGTAATTTTCACTTAAAAGGTGAAGCAATTTTTTGGCTGCATCTTCATTTCTGGTTATGTCGTAGATAAAAACAGTTTCATCAAAGGAACCACAGTTGTCATAAATTGATTTAATAATCAACAGAGAGTATACCTTATTATAGAGGCCAAACTCTGTATCTCCGAGACCGGAATTGTCAGTTGTAACTATTAACTTATATTGAAGTATAATGCCGCTACTTGTTTTATCGTGTTTTGTGATTGATAAATGTTCTCTTGTGCGTTCTGTAATAAAAGCTTTGCGCTCTGTTTTTTCTTTTGTACGATTTCTTGTTATAGTCGGCATTTTTTACTCCTTCTTGCAGGACAATCCCAGTAGTTTTATAAGATATATGCTTTTAAATAAATTAAATGGAAATAATTGAAATCTTTACTTCCTTAATGTTTTTTATCTGCACTAATATAATACCAAAAAATTGTAAATTTGTAAACAGGAATGAATCTACATAATTCGACATAATAATGCAGGTAATTTCAGGTAAATATTCGGTATTTGGATTTAAAAGAAGGCATTTAAATAAAGCGCTTGTTAAATGTGCGAAAAAACTCGAACGAAAATTTTTTAATCGGTAGTACAGAACAATGATTATTATGTCGAAAAACGGATAAAAAAACATATTCTTAAAAAATATTGAATAATATCCAGTATTTTTACAATGACAAAAAGACATTTTTATGCTAATATAATCTTGCTAACTCTTATAAACGCTGAGTTTTTTGTCAGATGTGATAATAACTATATTGTTGACAAAGAAAAATAAAAAATGAATATTTATGCAAAAATACTTTTTTATATTTAACATTATGAATAATTGCATTCTTAAAAAATAAGAAAGAGGTCGATTTTTGTGATAAATGATAGGTATAAACTATGCAAAGTGTCTCAGCTTTTGCTTCATATCGGACTAACATTGATTTTTGCATTGATTTTATATATCGGTTTTTTACTTGAAACTGCAGCAAATTCACCGGAAGGAATTCTTTACATAACGCTAAGATGCAGAGTTATGCTTGACTATGCATTACTCACAACAGTTATTTTGATAGGCGGATCACTATTTGTAGATTGCGTTATAAAAGGAAAAATAAAATAAAGCATCTGCTCTGCAATTTTTATTAAACGAAAGAAAAATTTTCGTTAGTAAAATTTGCAGAGCAGATGTTATTATTAATAAAAGAGAGTTTTATGTATTGCAGAATTTTATATTTTAATATTTGAGTTATCTTCGGGGTTTTCTCCGGTCATAGCTTTAAGAAGGTTGTTTTCAAGTTCCATGGCAGTATTATAACCCATCTTTTTTTGTCTGCTGTTCATGGCGGCAATTTCAAGGATAATTGCAAGGTTTCGCCCTGGTTTTACAGGTATAGTAGTAGTTGGAATCTGAATTCCCATAATGTCTGTAAATTCATTTTTTATTCCAAGACGGTCATACATTTTTCCATTTACCCATGGCTCAAGGTTGATTACAAGATCTATTTTTTCTGTATCTTTTACTGCACCGACTCCGAACAATCTCCTCACGTCAACGACACCAATACCGCGAAGCTCAATATAATGACGAATCATAGCCGGAGCACTTCCGACAAGGGTCTTCGAAGATACTTTTTTTATTTCAACAGCGTCATCTGCAATCAGACGATGTCCACGTTTTACAAGTTCAATTGCAGTTTCACTTTTTCCAATTCCGCTGTCTCCAAGAAGAAGCATGCCTTCACTGTATACCTCAACTAAAACGCCGTGACGTGTGATTCGGGGCGCAAGGGCCACATTGAGATATGATATTAGGCTTGCCATGAATTCTGAGGTATGCTGTTCCGTACGGAGAAGAGGAACAGCATATTTTTTTGCTTTTTCAATAAATACCGGAAAGATAGTCAGTGATGTTGTAAAAATCACTGCTACCGGTTTTTTTGACATAAATGAATCTATATGTTCTGCTAATGATGACTCCGGAAAAGAATTGAGATATGTGTGTTCACAGTTTCCTATAAGCTGTATCCGGGCAGGTTCAAAGTGGCCGAAAAAACCTGAGAGAGCCAGCCCCGGCCGGTTTAGGTCTGAACGGGTAACAAGAATATTGTCATCATCGGGTATGAATATTTTTTCGAGCTGGAATTCATCAATGAGCTGCTGAAGTTTAACAGAATATACTGTAGACATATAATTTCTCCTCAAGCTGTGCTTTTTATAGTGGGGATAAAAATCTTATCTGTAATGAAATTATATGTCAGAGTGTTAAATTAGTCAAGTCTTTTCCGCTGCTTTTTATTTTAGAATTGTTATTACAGGCTGAATTTGAATTCCTGACAGTGCAGAAAGCATGGTCGCCTGAAGCTTGCTGAAGTCTGCAACAAGAGAATAGGGCTTATGCTCCGGATCGTCCTGACCGAGAGGAACAAAAAATACATTTTTACGCATACTGACTGAGGCAATTGAGTGAAGATTTGCTGAAAGAGCATCATTTGTTGCAAGTGCAATTACAAGAGGTCTGTTGCCGCGCATATGAGCTTTTGCGGACATTGAAACTGCCGAGTCTGTTATTCCATGGGCAATTTTTGCGAGGGTGTTGCCTGTACACGGAGATATAACAAGCAGGTCAAGAGGATTTGCGGGACCTAATGGTTCTGCATCCTTAACTGTATGTATAATTTGATTACCGCATATTTTTTCTATCTTTTCAATTGTCTCGGATGCGCGTCCAAATCTTGTGTCAGTGGTGTATATACTTTCATTGGCTATAGGAATGATATCCCAGCCTGCATGAGAAAGTTTTTCAAGCTCGGCAATTGATTTTTTAATTGTGCAGAAAGAACCGCAGAGGGCATAACCGAGACGCGGTGCTTTTTTTATGTATGTTTCATCCATATATACATTCGCTCCTTTTACCATTTAGCCGGTAATGTATAAGTATATTATAAATACCGGCTTTCTTCGGCGTTTTTATAACTTAGGCAAGATGTCCCGCCATTAAGGCGGCAGCCTTAATGGCGA
>CABPZV010000125.1 GCA_902462015.1 uncultured Eubacteriales bacterium
GATGTGATTGATGTTTTTCTGCTGCATGAGCAGGAAAGTATACATACTCTGCGCGGTCATATGGAGTCGCTTGAATACCTTTATGAATGTAAGGATCAGGGGATTATCCGGGCTGTCGGACTTTCTACACATTGTATAGACGCGGTCAAAGCCGCGGCGGAAATCAGACATTCTCACGGTATCGGCCTTGACGTGGTCTTTCCGATGTTTAACATAGAGGGGCTTGGAATCAGGCAGATAGAAAAGTCTGATGAGTCTGAGAATAATGGGACAAAAACTGAGTCGGAAAATAGAACAGTAATTGAGTCGGAAAGGCGGATTGCTCTCCGGGATGAGATGTACCGCGCAATAAAACGGTGCCGCGAATCGGGTGTCGGAATAATGCTTATGAAGGTGTTCGGCGGAGGACATCTTCTCGGTGCCCCTGATTCGTCCGGAGCGATAGAAAAAACAGTGAACAGCTCTCCGTCCAAGCGCGCTGCGGCGGCGCTCAGATTTGCAATCGACTCCGACTGCGGCGATTCAATTGCATTGGGTATGCAGTCTGCGGAGGAAGTTCTTGAAAATATCCGCTTTTTTGAGACAGGCCGCTTTTCCGATGATTTTTGTTCTAAGGTCGATCACAGAAAACGCCGTCTTGTTGTTGAGGATTACTGCGAGGGCTGCGGAAATTGTGTGCGGCGCTGCGGTCAAGGGGCAATGACCGTTAAAAACGGAACTGCGGTATGTGATTCCTCAAAATGCGTTTTGTGTGGCTACTGCGCCGGCGTCTGCCCTCACTTTGCGATTAAGGTGATATAACTTAGGCAAGATGTTAAGCCATTAAGGCGTAGCCTTAATGGCGTTCGCCATTTGACGGGGCAAGTCCCTTATTGAAAATACAGATGAATATACGGGGCGACCTATTCGGCCGCCCCGTAGCATTTTCTGTACTATTTTATCAATTTGCCGATTTTTAGAATGAATCTTGTTTTCAAAAATTTATATTTATGGTTTAACCGAACTTTTCTTTACGGTACTATATATTATGAAAGATTACAGACCATGGTTAGAGGGAGATATATCTTGAGACAGACAAGCGCATCTGATTTTATTGAAGAAAATCTAAAAACCATTTTTGCTTATTCCTTATCGAAGGTTTCGGACAAAACTGATGCTGAGGATCTTACAAACGAGATTGTTTATGCAATTCTTGAAAGTGCCGACAGAATCAAAAATCCTGATGCCTTTTACGGATATGTTTGGAAGATAGCCTCAAATACCTGCTGTAAGTTTATTCGCAGAAAAAGACGAGTTTCTTTTTGTGAGATAAACTCGGATATATCTGACGGGTATGATTTTACAGAAGAGATATTTGCTCGTGAGGATATTTCAAATCTTCGCAGAGAGATTGCATTGCTTTCAAAAGAATACAGGGAATGTACGGTTGCATACTACTACGATGGATTATCATGCTCCGATATTTCTGACAAACTAAATATTTCTCCCGAAATGGTTAAGTATTATCTGTTCAAAACAAGAAAAATATTGAAAGAGGGTATTTGTATGGAAAGAGAATTCGGAGAAAAGAGCTTCAAACCGGAGCCGTTTGAATTTCATACGATTTTTTCGGAAAAATGTAATTCTGAGTATTGCAGTCTTTTTGCGAGAAAGCTTCCCGGACAGATATTGATGTCAGCATATTATGCGCCTATATCTGTAAGAGAGCTTTCCGTTGAACTTGGAGTTGCTTCGGTATATCTTGAAGATGAAATCATACTGCTTGAAAAATACAACCTTATTTCAAAGGTTTCATCAGGAAAGTATCAAACCAAGCTTGTGATATTTACGGACGATTATATGGAAGAATTCTATAAAAAGGCTGAAAAACCTGCGGTATCTGCTCTTGCTGAAATTATGAAGAGTATAAAAGGGAAGCTTAATGAAATCAGAAAAATTAATAACATCTGTGGCAAGCTTTTTGATAATCGGATTTTGTGGGCGATTTTATGGCCTGTTATGCGTCTCGGTTATGATAAGATGGAGGATGAATATTCCGAGCTGAATGTAAGAACAACTTTGTACAGCGGCGCGTCGGGTGTTAATTACGGTGTTTCCGGCAGCGGTCAGAGAGAGGAATTAGAATGCGGTACATTTGCGGGTTATTCGGGTATAGATGAAAACTATTATGCTTCTGCCGCAGATTTTGGAATTCTGCCGAAAAATAATCGTTATTTTCATAACATGGATTATGATGCTCTTAAAGATAAAATTTATAAGGCAGTATCCGGGGAAATTACACCTGAGTATATGATACTTACCAAAACAGAAGAGGGACTTCTTTTTAAGCTTCTGTCAGCAGAATCATTGATGATGTCGGAGCTTTACCGTAAATTTTTTTTGCTTGCATGTCAGATAATGCATATGCATGCTCCGAAAAATGTGTACGATATTGACCGTATAGTATTTCAAACCTTATTTTTTCAGACATTGGGTTTTATCGGATACTGCACTGTAAAGTCTGGAGAGCTTAGTCTCCCGGATTTTGACGGCGCGGCAGCCGTGTATATCCGGGAAAATACAGTGGAAGAGGAGGATGCCGTCAGTCAAGAAATTTTAATTTGATTTTATAGCATTCGGTTTATTTTCGTTATCATTACTATTTTTAAATTTATTGCATTTAACAAAACGGCTATCTAATGCACATCCAAAGATTATTTTGTTGACGATGCAGATGTGGATAAGTTTGATAAAGCTTTTCCGCCGAAGCGGAAATTAAAACTGCCGAGGTAGTTGTTCGGTTAAATGAAGGAGCGGTAAAGGGCGGTACTTCGTTTTAGGTACCGCCCTGAAACTATATAACTAAAAGTAAGATGTCCGCCGCCATTAGGGCGGCAGCCTTAATGGCGATCGCCTTTCAGGCGGCGGATTTCACTTACTTTTTTCAGTGGTGGTACAATTTACCACTGAAACGCCTTATGACGTGACTAAAGCCCCTTATTGAAAGAAAGACTACTGACTTTCATCATTGCTTTTCTTAAATACGGTCGGAAAAGCCTTATGAAGCGTGTCGAAGCCTCCGCCTGACGCGAAGGCAATTATCAAGCAGTTGAATGGGATAAGAGCGGCTTCCGAGAGGGTGAGACCGCCGGTAAAATATTTTGCCGGGAATACGACGGCGAGAGCTATAATAAAGCTCCAGAGATTTGTAGGGATTTTTTTTATAAAAGAGATATTTTTTGTAAGCTGTGTGATGAGAAGTACAGCGCCAGCGGCACCGGTGTACGTGCCGAGAAGCTGCCATGTTATAAGGTCCATGTCTTTATCATTCCTTTCACGTATTATAACTTAGGCAAGATGTCCCCCGCCTCTAATGCGGCGGGTTACATTCACCATTCAGTAGGAGATACAATCTCCAACTGAATGGCAGGTTGGCTTTGCCAACCCTTGCCACGTTGAATGACGGGGCGAGCCCCTTATTGAACTTAGGCAAGATGTCCCGCCATTAATGCGGCAGCTTTAATGGCGATCGCCTTTCAGGCGGCGGGTTACATTTATACTATATGCTGTCCGTCTGTAGAATTTTACTCAAAGTCGGAATACTCCGCCGGAGGAGGTGCTTTTATCCGGCTTGCTGTCATTATCCGAAAGCTCGTCAGGAACGAAACCGAATATTTTTTCAAATATATAAGCGTTATTTTCCTGGTGTTCAAGACCGGACAGATAAGCGAGCGCAAGGTTTACGGCGTAGTTTTGAGCTTCGACATTTCCTGCGGCGTTATCGTAATCCGCCTTGTAGCTTTCAAGCATTGTAATGATAGTTTTCTGCTGGCTCGGTGTATATCCGGCTTCAGCAAGTGCATTTGCGGCGTCGCTGCTTGCCGAATCAGACACGGACGAGGACTTGGAAGATGAAGACTTTGCAGACGAAGAAGACTGTGAATTTTTTGCTGCCGCTTCTGCGATTGCTCTTGCAAGCGAGGCGTCAAACTGTCTCTGGTCTTCCGCGAGGCTTTGGTTATACTGTCTTACGCTTTCGTTAAACTCTCTTTCACGCTGAGCGTCGCTAATCGCGTCTCGCTCTTTTGAGTAAGCAAAATTTCTGTCGTCGGTTGTTTTGGTGTAATCAAAGTCACGTGCATCTGTATATGCGTTGTACAGCATATCTATATCGTCGTACCAGTCGGAAACCGTGTCGCGGTAACGGTCATATTCGGTCTGGTCTGCGTCTGAAAGTGCTGCCAGACGGTTGTAAAGGTCTTTTGTCTCGTCGCTGTATCTTGTATAAGCGAGGTTGTACAGCTCCGGGACTATATCATTTAGCTTCTGGATATGTTCGTTGTATGCCTGCTGCCCGGCAGTCTGGGCATATGAATTTGCATATCCCCCTGTAAGCGTGCTTGCCTGCCCTATAGTGTCCTGCATTGCGCGCTTTCCCGAATTTATATAGCTGTTTTTGTATTGCCTGTAAAGCGCGTCTCCGTCCGGATTATACGAAAATTTTTCACGGTTTGTCAGCTCGTCAAGCGCGGAGGATATTTGACCCTTGTATGTTCCGGTACTGCTGTCAGCGCTGGGTCGCGACGCGAGCGCAGAGCCGAGAGCGTTTTCCGCTTTTACAACCGCTTCCGAGCTCGAAGCTGCGGATATATTTTCATCCTTGTTTTTCTTTTTCTGTACAGTTGACATAGAAATAATACTCTTACCTTTAAAGGCATCCTTTCTCGGCGGATATTGAAGCGCCGGATTTCAATAAGGGGCTTGCCCTGTCATTATTTTATTTTTTCCTCCGCTTCTTCAAGCGTTTCCATAACAAAGTTGAGCTTTTCCGACAGAAGCGTCAGGTAGCTTTTTATCTGAGCGATCTGTGACTCCGGTGTCGCCGCGTCGATATGCGGCGGTTCAAATGTTACAATCATTTTTAAAGATCCTTTCTGTTCTGAGGCCGCTTATGTATATTTGCATTGTCCTTCCGCTGTGCGCGCCAGCAGTCCGGCCAGCATGCCGGTTCAAAGCTCGGAACCGCGCGTAAGCGTTCTTGTGACCGAGAATATCTTTGCGCTTCCTTTCCCTTGGAACTTAAGTCTCAGATGGTCGCATCTTCGGGGGTGAACCGGAAGAGAGAAGCAGCGCAGGTCTGATGATGTAATTGACGCGGTGTGCTCCCACTCACCTGAGGAGTCATACTGAATAAATACCATGACTCTGCCGCTGGGCTCAAGAGACATTCTTACAGATAGCGCGGAAATATATGTTTTCTGCGGAGTTTCCGTTCCGATAAGTCCAGTTTCCGCCATCCATTCAAACATTTCCGTGTCGGCTTCTCCGCTTCCGCAGACCGTGCGGACGGTACATCTGTCATTCTGTTCCACATAGAAAAGCTCTCCCTGAACTGAGGCGAATGACAGCACGTCGGTATTATCCTCAAGGTGCCACATTCCGCGCATGGAGTCATAGACATAAAGTGCGGCTGATCCGTCGCTGTACTTCATTGAAATATAATATTTTCGTCCGAGCGCCGCCCCGACGGCAGAGCTGCATTTTATCGAGTCGCCGAGCTTTTGCGAAACCGGAGACGGCGCGGAACCGTCGTATGCGCAGACTGCCGTCCGGCTTTTGTAGAAAAGCGTTCCCGACACGTCGGCAATACTATCGCCGCAGCCGCTTTGAACTCCGGCGGCTCTTACTGTACGCAGCTGAAACTGTGACGGCGTACTGCCATAGATCTTGTGAATGTAGTTTTCGCGGAAGAAAGTCGGATATCCGAGGTAGTTTACCGCGCCGGTAAAAGCTCCTTCGCTTCCGAGGGAGACTGCGTAGCTGTCGGAGGATATGCCGGCGAAGCTGTTCCAGTTTTTGAAATCGCCGAGCCTTGAAGCGTAGATTTCATTTACCTGCTTTCCCTCCTGATTTTCTCCGCAGCGGCACGCCCAAAGGCGATTTCCGCACTCAAATATAAAGTCGAAGACCGGCATTTTGCGCGAAACTTCAAATGGCGTGCTGAAAGGAGAGACGGATTTTTCTATCAGCGCCGGTATAATGAAAAAATCTTCTCCGATTGCGGTGATTTCGAAATACCCATTGATAGACGAAAGCCGGGAATCAGTGATTCCAGAAATTTTTACGGTGTCTCCTTCGCGAAGTCCGGGCATGATCGACGCGGCGACCGAAATTTTCACGTATGAAGTGA